>JAFGLL010000096.1 GCA_016928095.1 Thermoplasmatota archaeon | reverse complement strand
GTTGTCCTCCACCTTCGCCCTTTCCTCGATCTGAGTCCTCTGCTGCTCCAGCTGCGAGCGGTAATCCTCCAGTTGGGAGCGGTAGGTCTCCAGTTTCTCCTTCTGCCTGGCGAGCCCTGCCTTCTCCTCCTCTATTTCGGTCATTTCCGTCTTGATCCGCTGTTCCTGGTCGATACCATCCAGGGTTCCTTTCTGTTCGATCTGCTTCAGTTGCTTTTTGAGGGACGCGTTCTCCTCCTGGACCTTCAGGATGACCCCCTGGAGCTTCTCTATTTTATCATCTGTATTGTTGTCCTCCACCTTCGCCCTTTCCTCGATCTGTGCCCTCTGCTGTTCCAGCTGCGAGCGGTAATCCTCCAGTTGGGAGCGGTAGGTCTCCAGCTGCTCCTTCTGCCTGGCGAGCCCTGCCTTCTCCTCCTGCAGTTCTCTCTCCCGGTCCTGCGCCTCATTGTTCTCCTTTTCCTCGGTCGGGAATTTATTCTCAAGAGAGGATATCCTGTCAATCAGTTCCATGTTCTCCTTTTTCAGATCGGTCATCTCCTGCTCCTTCTCCTGGTCCTCCGCTTTCATTCTCTCATCTATCTGCTTCTTGTGGTCGTCAAGCTGTTTTCTATAGACCTCGAGCTGATGGTGGAACTCCTCGAGCTTTCTCTTCTTCTCCTCTATCTCCTCGAGCTTCCTGTTCTGTTCCGCGGAGTCCTTCTGGTCCATCTCTTCCCTATCCTTCTTCAGCCTGGAGTTCTCCTCCTGGAGTTTGAGAATGATGCCCTGCATCCTCTCGATGGTCGATCTGTCCTTGCTTTCCTTCTCCTCCTCTCTGGAGTTGAGCTCCTGCTCCTTCCGGGTCAATTCCTCACCGCTTGCGGCAAGCTGATCCCTGTATCGCTCCAGTGAGGCTCTGTATCCCTCGAGCTCATTTCTCATCCTTTCAAGCTCGGCAGGGGAGGTTCGTATCTCTCCCTCTGGACCTTCCCCCTTGACCGTTCCCTCTCCCTCTCCGGAGGATGCATTCGCCTCCAGCTCGGCCAACCGGGCTTTCAGAGAAGAGTTCTCCTCCTGGAGACTGGTTATGAATTCTGTATCCTGAAGTGTTCCCTCCTTGTCCTGTCCCTCACTGTTCTCCGCCAGGGTAGCCCTCTCATTCTCCCGGAACGCTGTCGCTCTTTCCTCCAGCTGCTTACCGTATGATTCCAGCTCTGATCGGTAGTTCTGGAGCTGCTCTTTCTCCTCGGATAGACGCTGTTCCAATTCGGAGACCGTATCATCCCTTCTATCGAGCTCCTCCTCCCGATCCTTCAGAGCTGCAAGTTTCTCTCTAAGCTTTGCCTGCATCTTCATGATCCTATCATCCGCAACATCGTTCCCCGGAGGTGCATTTCCCGCACCCCAGTTGCCCGTTGCCCCGGTCCCGTCCGTTCTTATATCCGTCCCATTACCTTCTGGTGTTAAACCTTCCGACATCTGGATCCCTCCCTGTCATTTCAAACAGGTTCCCCCGATCCCACTTGACCGGCAGCTTGATCTCCACCCCTTTTCCTGCCTTCTTTTAGAGAAGGCCCCCCCATATCCTTATCGCCATCGGCTTTCATCCTCTGTGCCATCATATCCTTTAGCGTTTTCAATCTCTCCCAGGCAAAGCTTACCTTATCTTCCCGTTCCAATAGGTCCTTTTCCCTTGAACCCAGTTCCTCGGAGGCTCTTGCGAGCTCCTCCTTGTAGTCCTTCAGCTGCCTTGCGAAGTTCTTCCATTTCAGGGAAGCGGACCGAAGCTCCTCTTCCCTTTTCTGCAGGTCCCCTTCTACCGGACGAAGTCCCTTCTCCCTGAGGTCCATTTCCACCTGTTTAGCCGCTAGCGACCTTTTCAGCTCGTTGAGATCATGATTGGACCTTACAAGTGCCTCTTCCCTCTCGTCAAGCCCCTTTTCTCTGATGGTGAGGACCTTTTCCTTTTCCTTGATCGCTCCCAACATCATCTCTGTCTGCTTCTGGTTTCCATGGGCTACCATCAGGTCCTTTTCCATATCGTGCAGGCTCTCCTCCCTTTCGTCCAGTTCCCTTTCCTTGGTCTTCAGATCCTCTGCCAGGTCATGGACGTGTGCATATTCCAGCTTTATCCTTTCCAGGTCCTCTTTCTCGTTGGAAAGGGCGACAGCTCTCTCCTCCAGCTTGACCTGGTACATATCAAGCTCTCTCTTGAACTCCCCTCCTGCTTCCCGGTCCTTCTCGTTATTCTTTTCCTGTTCATTCAGGGCGGCTTCACGGGTGTCAAGGACAAGTTCCCTCTCGTTGATCTCTACCTCCCTTTGCTCCAGCATGGTCCGAAGATCTTCCATTTGCGAGATCTCCTCGTCCTTGTTCCTTGTGGATGCCATCTCCGCCCAATCAAGTTCCAATTTCTCTTTTTCTTTCTGGAGGTTCGATATGATGTCAGCCTGGGATAGTATCCTTGTCTTCAGCTGTGAGATCAGGTTTTCGAGGTTCTCGTTCGGGGCCGATGCTACATCCTTTGAAGACTGGAACCGTGCTTTCCTGAGTTCCTCCTGGAGAGTTGAGATCCTGTTCCTCAGCTGCACTATCTCCTCTTTAAGGCTCTGAACATCCTCCCTGGTCCCTTCCATTCCGGCCATGACCTGTTTCGCCCTGATCTCCTTGACCTGTTCCATTATCTCCGAGAAGAGCCTACGCTCCTCCTCGTTCTGTTGGGAAGTGTCATCGACAGGCATCTCGCTGAAAGGTAACTTGGATGTACTTTCAGGGGTTTGATGGGCCAGCCTGGGACCATGGACCTCCTTTGATACCGTGAGATCGCCAGGTTGGACCGTTCTGTCGGTGAACACCGTGACCGTTCCCTTGCATGTGGGACACTTGTAAGCTTTTGGTTTACCCATCATAACGACCTTGAACTTGCCAGAACAATGCGGGCAAGTGAATATGGTCTTCGTCTCTATCACATCGTCCATGGATAATACACCGTCTCGGGGAAACCTGCCTGTTGTTCAGACCTGGGTCGAAACCTATATGATAGACTTTGATTAATACGTTTTGTTCGCATCATTTACCGGTCAACGACGGTTCACGGGGTCTTGTTCCCTGCAACCGCAGATTACATAAACTTATTAAGCTAATCAGGAGTTCCCGACGCAAGTGAACGCAAGGATGCAAGGTGTTGGCGAGCGCCCCCCATCTATGATAGCAGGGAATCCCATGACGAGATCCATCTATAGATACATCATACTGTCCATTCTATCTCTATGTCTCCTTGTCCAGGCACCAATACAGGGAGAGGCTTCCTCCACCCGCTCTCCCGTCCTCTATTCAGGAATTGTCGATGGTGTAGGTTCAGATAACAATATTTGTCTGGCCGGGCACAGGGATTACAACATATCCTTCATCTTCCATGATGTCAACTCCACTTCCCTGGATTCCCTCGGGGTAAGGATAAAGGTAGGTGCCTCATCTCAGACCTTGTTCCATTGGGACATGGTAACGACAGGGATCACCCAGGAGTTTCTGGTCGGACAGATGGACATCAGCGGAGTGGGTTTTTCCTACGATGACGTCAACACAACCTTCTTCTTCAAGGCCTTCTTCCACATGGATTGGAGCTATGATAGACAGTTCACCCTGCTTCCCACGCTATCCATGAACTCCACCACGCAGGATGTGGACGCCGTTTCCGAGCTCAAGATCATCGTACACGGGACACTTGAGCCTTACGGCATCATCGTTGAGAACGGGAAAGGGGAGCAGGTTGAGGAGGGTGATCAGGTCCGGTCGAACTCGACCATATCGGTTAGTGGAATAAAGTTCCGTTACTGGCATCTGACCGAATACCTTTCGGTCTATTCACCCCTGCTTCCGGGTATCGATGTGATACTTACCGATGGCATGTCCACATGGAATATGACCCTGGATGAGAGAGGGTTCGCCTCCGACCTGCAGGTACCTGATCTTGCTGATGACAGCATCCACCTGATGATGGACATACCCGGGATGCCCGAGGACTGGAAGGTCAAGGTGACCCAATGGGAGTTCAGTATAGGGATAGACGGCCTTTCTCCCGACATAACCTTGAGATATCCAGCCACCAAGGAGACCGATGAGGAGTTCGAATGGGAGATAACGGTCACTGAGAGACCCAAGAACAAGCTCTTCGTTGACAGTTCCTCCGTGATGTACAGGGTTTTCAAGAACGGTACTTGGAACGATTGGCTCGATGTCATGGATGTGGGGGACGACAGGGTGATAGTTGTCCGAGGCACCGCGGTCGGTGTAGAAGGAAAGGGGAACACATCCCTTCAGTTCAGGGCCTCCGACGTACTCGGGAACGAGAACATCTCACGCGTGTTCCCGGTGGATATCAACCAGGGCCCCCGGGCCTTTGTCCCGACCATAGTGGACGGAAGGGAGTTCTTCAAGAACCAGAGCATTCTGATATCCGGGACCGATTGGGTGGTCGACCCCGACGATCCCCTTTCAAAGATGGACTTCGAATGGTATATCGACGATGACATCCAACCATATTCCACCAGTGAGTTGTTCAACAAGACGCTGTTCACCCTGACCAGTGGAGTGCATTCGGTCAGGATGTCGGTATCGGACGGTGACGAGGAGGACGAGGTGACATTCAGCTTCACGGTACGTGACGTTCCGGTCAACGAGAATGACAATAAGTTCATCGACCTTGTTACGAGCACCACCTTCCTGACCATCGCCATTCCGTTGCTGGTGGCAATGATCATCGTTATTTTGGTTTTCGTTATCATAATGCTTTCCAAGAAACTGAGAAGGGCTGACGATTTCGTGATAAACGAGGACCAGACCATGTCCGCATCCCAGGCGGAGGAGATGGCCAGGAAGATAAGGGAGCTGTACGAGGATGTCGCCGCCAAGCACAGTGCATCCGAGAACGACGCCAGGATAGATTACGACGATGGCAAGTTCGATTTTGATTACAACCTCTACGAGGTCCTGGGCCTGGAACCCACTGCTACGGACGCCGAGGTCAAGAAGAAGTACAGGCAGCTCGCAGCCTATTTCCACCCGGACAGGGTGGCGCATCACAAGGAGATAGATCCTCATGAGGCAGCGGAGGAGATGGTCCGTGTCAACAAGGCAAAGGAGGTCCTTCTGGACCCGGTCTTCAGGGCCGATTACGATGCCTACATGGGGGATATGGAGTTCTCAATGGACCTGAACGATGAGGCAGAAGATTGGAATTGAGATCGTACTCCTTGGTGTCTTGATAACACGGTAAATGGTAATATTCGGGTTATTACCCGGAAGGGGTTATATAGCATTTTCCAGGCTCAAAGTCCAAGGGAGATATAGTTATGCGGAGCTCTGCTCATATTAAGAAAGGCCCTGGTGATCCATCTTTTAAACGTATCCTTGGTGTTTCCGAGGCCATAGGGACGATCCTTTTACTAGGCATATCAGTGATGCTTGCTGGAAGTATTGCACTGTGGACAGCCAATATCGACGAGGGAGAGGACGCCCTGTACGTTGACCTCTGGGCCACCGTTCAAGGGAATGACCTGGTGATCGTTCATAAGGGTGGCGACATCCTTGATGGTATGAACTCGCAGATCATCGTCAGCGCCCCCTCCATTGGACCCAAGATAAAAAGCAGCTATTACGATCTGTCGGGTGATAATGGATGGGGTCCGGGTGAAGAGGTCAGGATAGACATCTCCGGACCTGACATACCGAACCTTTTCAAGGTAACGGTCACATCCGTGTTGGAAGGAGGAACCTCCATTGTTCTCCTGAGCAATGAGCTGACCAAATCTTTCGTAACAGGAGATCTTCCTGACCTTGCAGTGACCCGGATACAGATCCTTAAGAGCGATGGAACAACGGCTGGTGACACCATATTCGAGGACGGTCCTTTCTATATCTCCATCCAGGTAGATAATTACGGATCCGACATGGAAACCGTACACTTCGCGGAAGAATCCGGCAACCGAATATCCAATCTCAGGATATTCGACTCCGATGATCCACTTGAGTTCACGGATGTAAAGTACACACATTATAGTTCTTCCAAACAACCTCATGATGAGGACTATGGTGACTACGGAGAGCTCAAGAACGGTGAATACATGGTTTTCGAGTTCAAATGGGATGTATCTGAAGATGAACCCCGATCTCTCGGGATCCACACTTTGAACGTCAAGGTCATCCCCGTTTTCGAAGGAGAACTGAATTACAGGAACAATTACATCGGAAGGAAGTTCAGGGTTGACAAAGAGCTCACGCCGGTGATCATACACGGACCGGACCCGGGCATATACGATATCTATTTCTCAGACGAAGCTCCCAACAGCGGTGAAGAGATCACAGTTACGGTGATCGTCCAGAATTCCGGGGATGAACCTATCACTCAAGATATGGGGGTGACCATGATCGTTACAACGTTTGAACCCAAAATGTATCATGAGGGGGAAGATGTTGCGATCTCCTACGCCAACAACGAGGTATATGATTGGAGAATGGACAAGGAGGGTTACTCTGGTAAATGGAGAAGCGAGGTAAGTCAATCCGCCGGGCCCCTGAGCAATGATGAGATGTTCCCGACATGCGTCAGGACGGATCTTGAACTCCTTCCCGGAGCCTATCTTTTCTATTATTTTTCGTTGGAAGCAAGGGTCGATGTTCCCGGCGGAAAGCAGCGGGTCTATGCCGTTGTCGATGCTTACAACGAAATGGGCGATGAACAGGCGATAGACCACTATTCGATCACAAGTGAGAAGCCAAGCGGAGATGTTCCGAGAGATAATATCGGCCTGAGAGAGCTACAGGTGCTTCCCAGGATCCTGCTGGTCGATGATGACGAGGCATTGACAGAATCCTACGGGGACATGACCTCTGCTGTCCTTGAATCGCTGATCGGTGCAGGTGTTACCGTGGACAAGACCTACACCACACAGCAGGTTTTTGACGAGGGAGACCCGCGCGACGCTCCGGCATTCAGCTACAATCAGGAAGAGATAGCCGCACCTGCCATGGAGGATTATGATATCGTGATCTGGGTGACCGGTTATAAAAAGGACCCATTGACGAACTCCCCCAATGATCCGGAGACTGGCATAGGGGGGAACGTTCAGGAGCTGATCAAATACCTGGATTCCAACAGATACCTGATGATCGTTGGGACCGATCCCTTCGACGGGCTCATGAAATATTTTCAGATGGAGGAAGGCCTGTATACAACCAATCAGCTGATCACTTCTAACGATCCACAGAGCATGGATGCCAGTGATCTTCTGTACAAATATCTTGGGATCCATAAGGTTTGGACGGATGTCAAGGTGTCATCCTCCGAAGAGATACCCAGGTTCTACAGCATGGACATTTACGTGGATCTGATGGCCAGGATAGATACCACGCAAAATATCCTGATGATCTCGCACGAGGAAGGAGACCCTCTTGACGGCGATACGACCTCGATAGTGATCAGCGACCAGGGAGGAGTGATCGTATTCAGCGACACGTATTCCGGTCTGACCGAGACCTCAGGGGAAGAATGGTCGTCCGGAACATTTGTAACGATCCCCCTATCGATCTTCTCATATGATCATTTATATGATATCGAGATAACCTCCGAAAGGGAGAGCGGGAGTTCCGTCATCATCTACAAGAACAAGTTGAACATACCCCCCAGCGGACCAGAAGACCCCTCGTTGACGTTGATAAACTACCATCAGGATGGTGTGCTGCCCAGGGATTTCGATATCGTCCTCCTCGATCCATCCGAGGACAACACCGATATGGACCTTTTCACCCCAAGGGATACGATCGTTGAGGATATATTCGAGATACCCATAGGGATCCTGACCAACCAGGAGGAATCCGGTAAGGAGACCGCGATGTTCAACTCGGTCCGGGCCTTCAGCACTCCTGACCCGGTTAGGCTGGGAGCCTCGTATAAATCCGTTGTCATGGCCTGGGACGTCACTCAGATAAAATATCTTAACGAGAAGATCGACCTCTTCTCCAATGTTCTGAAATGGTTCGACTGGGAGGTGGAAGTGGGTCGCGATCTTGCAGTTACAAGGATGAACCTATACGTCCTCAGGGAGGAGGGATCCGGCTGGATGCACCCTGTAGATGAGGATAATCCACCAAAATATCTGGACACGATCCTCATCGAAGCATATATAAGGAACAACGGGCCCAACATGGAAAGCTCCTCGGTGGTTTTTTATGTCACCGGACCGGACGGGATGGAGGTCCCGATCACACCCGACATACCCTATCCGGATGGTTACCCCGAAGCAGATATTGAGCAGGATGAGGATGATAATCCTTATGACATCAACGGACTATCCGGCGGAGGCACCGAGATCAAAATTTACAAACTTTGGCTTGCAGTTGGTGTCGGAACCTATACCTTCAGGGTAGTGGTGGATCCTTACACGCTCATAACCGAGATCAGCGAGGATAACAACGATATATCCTATTCAACATCGACGATAACATCGTTCATAACCAAGAACAACATCCTCGTGGTGGATGACGATATGTCCGATGATAATTTTCCTTCAGGTATGGAAAAAAGCATTAAGGACAAACGTTTAATAAGTTATTCCATGATCGGAGGAGAGCCATCATTGGCCGTCATTGAAACGCTGGTATCGTTGGAAATGGTCGAGATAGAGGATTACTATGAACATGAGGTTACGAACACGTTCATTGATGATGTTTGGGGTTATGACAGCGGCCTTACCATCTTTGACCTGAAGAGGTACAATTCAGTGATATGGATAACCGGAGGTTCGGGTCTTGATGATGACATATCCCGGGAGACCTTCACCGATAAGGATTTGGAGGCCATCAAGAAGTACCTCGATGGCAATTATCCAGAGGCAAAGTACCTTCCGGAAGACCATCACGAGAACCTGATGGTGATCGGAAATAACTTCATGACCGACCTTACAGCCTCGGAAGATGAGATCATTTTTTCGGACGGGACGACAATGGGCCTTTTCGATATCATTCAAAATTATTTTGGAATAAAGGCTGTTGCCGGAGAGACTGTCATGGCAGATTCTCTGGAAGGCCCAAAGGATGGAACCCCCATCGACAAGGTTTTTTTTGGGATAGATTTTCCCGAGTTTGTTACATCTTTCAATGTGTCTTCCCTCACGATCTATGCACCTGCAACGCCGGACCCTTATGCAAGGTCTGTCGAGGGTCTTTATGCTGGACCTTCGGCCGACGGTGTGCTTGCATCCATCCAGTATGCATACGATGATACCGACATCACACCTGACGATGTCCTTGACGATAAGAACTTCCGTGTGGTCCTTCATTCATGGGAGCTCACCCGGTCCTCCTGGACATCGGACGAAACCCCGTTGATGGAATTGCTATATCTTCCGCTTCACTGGTTCGAAACACCCGAGGACGAGCCTGAACTGGTGGGAAGGTCATGCGATATAGGGTTGGAACGAGAGAGTACGGAAGTCGAAAGTAACATCTTGACCCCCGTCATAGGGAATTCATACGTTATCCATACAAGGGTGGCGAACATCGGTGGCGCGTCCGGAGGAGGGACCGTCAGGTTCACGGATGGGAATACCCTGTTCCAGTCCGAGAACATCTATCTGAACCCGGATACCACGACCACCATCGAGGCTATCTGGAAACCCCTTTATGCTGGAGAGCGGACCATCACGATCTGGATAGACAAATACAACGATGCCCTTGAGGTGTTCGATGTTCTCAACAACGTTCCGTCGATGGTCATCGAGGTATATTTCTTCTGGGATGATATGGAATCTGGTGATGGCAACTGGGACCACGATTCCACTATACAGATGATAAACGGGGAGGGAACACTTGATTACATGGCAGAACCCACCTATACGAATATAGAGGACGAATGGAGTTCAATGAACGGGTTCCATGTGAACACGGAAGTCGAGAACACGGTGGTCCAGGGAGAGTTCTACAGTTCTCCGAATTCCTTCTATATGTATGAACCGAACCTTGCAGGAACGACCAGGAAGGATATCGATCTTGTAATGATGCTTGATACCTCCGTGTCCATGTCAGGTAATCCCATTGCTGACATGAAGATAGCCGCGAAGAACATAGTTGACCTCCTTGCACCGGACGACAGGCTCGCAATCTTCACTTTCAATACAGACTCATCGAACCCGGATCCAATGGTAAGGCAGACATTCACGTATATGACCGATCCGAACCGGGCATCTACAATGGACCTTATAGATAGTTTGACCGCTACCGGTTTTACCCCTCTATGGGACTCCATAGGTGCGACCATCAGTTATGCGGAAGAGAACAAGAGGGCCGGAGAGGTCTACATCGCTGCAATTACCTTGACGGCCGGAGATGATATTGGATCCAATGGAAGAGAGGATGGAAGTGATGATTATTGCCCGGGATCGGAGCCGGGGACAACATATTTGGATCACACATGGGGTGTTGATACAGGATCAAAATGGGGAGATAGTGACACTACCTACGTAGATCAGGATACTAATTCCGGGCATGATATATGGAGAGTGGGCGGGGATTCCGTTCCATTGACAGGAGCATGGCTGGACCTGAATGATCATACAAGGACCGGTTTGATCCATGCACCCATCCCGGTATTCACCGTGGGTCTGGGGATCGACCCACACGAGGAAGACCCGGAATCACCAGGTATAGGACTCTATTACCCGTTCACCAGCGAGTACGATCTCTGGCAGATCGCCGAGACATCCGGGGCCCAGTATCATTACGCTCCAGATTCGAGCTCTTTGGACACGATATTCCGAGACATATTCCTACATGTAGAGGCCGAAGCAGAGGCGTCCACAAGGGGGGAGGAACCGACAAGGGCTGCCGGCCCATGGACCGACGGAAATGAGATCCCCGGCGACAAATGGATGGAGACCAATACGATAGATCTCACCTATGCAGATTCGGCCTGGATGACATTCAAGAATAAATACAACATGAAGGTCGGAGCAAACGGAGGAGTGATCCAGGTCGGGACCTACAATGGAATACAATGGGTCTGGGAATACATTCAGCCCGACCAGCCTTATACGGGTAACTTTCTTGTGGACGCTTGGGGTACTGTCGGTCTAAAGGATGGGCTCGGCGGGGACATGAGATGGTGTTACAACGGCATGTCCGGAGGTGGTACCCTGGGGTGGGACCATGTCTCGGTCAACCTTGACGGTTATACCGGCAATGAGATCAGGGTGCGCTTCCTCTACAAATATCTCGACGGCGGAACAGGTTATGGATGGATGATCGACGACATGTCCATCAAGATATCCACTGATGATGAGAACACGAACAAGGGCTCTTCCACGGACGGATGGAGACTGCAGGTGGGCTCAATCATTACAGGTACCACATACAGCGGTACCCATGCATGGTGGGTGGGTGATGTCAATGTCGGAGGGGACCTCATGTCAGGTGTTGACAACTCGCTCTATACGCGGCAGATCGACCTCACAAATGCAAGAACGGCCATACTCGAGGCCAGGTTCCGGTTCAATATCGATACTGGATCAGGGAGACCTCCGGATGGTTTCAGGGTGGAGGTCTCAACGGATAACAAACAGACATGGGTCCCCTTGAACCTGGGTGTCAGGGCTGCCTGGGGGGTTTCCGGTACGGGAGATGATAACGAGGATGGGATCATCGATAGCAAGTCCTATACTGGTCTGGACCTCGAAGGCAAAGGTAAGAACTGGGTCCATTCAAGTACATTGACCCGATTGAACACCGACCTTGCTGCTTTCATAGGTAACGTGATCAACATCAGGTTCAGATTGGTCACCAACACTGACCTGACGCACTATGCTGACAATACCAAGGATATGGGGATTTACATCGATGATGTGTTCATATGCGGGACCTCCTTATCTTCCACAAGGGGCGGAACGGATGTCGATACCTCCGGGGACATCCAGGAAGAGGGGGATCCTGCAGTTCCGGATATGTTCCGGGAATTTGTCGATCCAAAAAACGATGGAAAGCCATATACGAGCGGAACGGACGATATCCTGACCGGGGATGACCTGGATGCGCCCGAATGCAGAACGGACGTAGAAGGAAGAAATGACGCAATTCCCTGGATATTGTCATCTCTGTTGATCGCTGCCCCTATGGCTTTTTTGGCCGTATCACGAAGAAGGGGGATACCTTGAAGGGGGTGCTCACTTGAAAAAATTCTTAGGTGGAAGAGATGACGGAAAAAGGACCCTCCATGGAGTATCGGAAGTGGTAGGCACCATCCTTCTTCTTGGTATCTCCTTGATGATGGTCGGTGGTATGGCATTATGGACCTCACAGATACAGGATATGGAGGAAGGCCTCTACGTTGATCTTTTTGCATCACTGAGAGGTGAGATCCTCACGATCACACACCGGGGCGGGGACACGTTGACCGGAGCGGAGACGGAGATAACAATAAACGACGGGACCACTTCCTGGTCCTATAAATATTATGATCCTGCCAATGGCAGGACGGACGATTCATGGGACAATGGTGATTCGATAGATCTTCCTCTTTACGGGTCAGGTCTTCAACTCACGATCATCGTAACCACGGTCAAGCAGGACGGTGTGAGAACGGTCGTGCTGAATAACGAGCTCACAAAATCGATGATCCCGGATGGGACCCCGGACCTTGCAGTGACACGGTTATCCATTCATCGGCCGGGTATAAGTGTGACGGGATATATCCTGGACTATGGGAAATGCATCATCACCCTGGAGGTCAAGAACATCGGTGATGCCATGTCAGTTCCATGGATAGTACCTGATAGCGATACAACGATATCCAACACTCAGATCCGTGATGATCTGGATGTGCTCAAGATAACTGGCCTCTCTTACACCCACAGGGATGAAATGGGAGTGGCGATCGAGGATGACGACGATGGATACCAGATCCTTGGTGAAGACCACACACTGGAGATCGTACTCACCTTGGACGAGGCAAAACAGACCCCTAGGACACTGGGCGACCATGAATTGAAGGTCATGGTGCTCCCGTTCGAAGGTGGTGAGAGGGATTACAGGAATAATATCGTCACACGAAAATACCGGGTTGATAAGGATATTAACCCCGAACAGGTACCCGGTCCGGACCCGGGCATATACGATGTCTATTTTTCCGATTACAATCCAAAAAGAGGTGACAGGGTAACTGTCACGATCGTGGTCCAGAACTCCGGATCCGAGATGATAACCAAGGATATGGGCGTCCATCTTGTGGTATCACTCTACGCTCCGGCCCAGAGGACCATCGACATTGGAGAGGAAAAGGGTGTCCAGGTCTATGACTGGAGGATGGATGATCAAGGGTTGGACGAGGCATGGAGGATGGACCACGATGATACTCTTCTGCAGGATGACCGGGTATTCCCGACCTGCATCATCCCCAACCTGGAGATACTTCCAGGTGCCTACTTGTTCATCGATCTGGACCTTGTGGCAAGATCGGACCTTCCCGGCGGGACCCAGACCGTATATGCAGTTGTCAATGCCTTCGACGGTTATGATGAGCCTGTCGGGATCCTGCCCTCCGAGGGGGATGTAATGGACGGAAATGATAACATCGGTCTTGGTATGATTCAGGTCTTCCCCCGTGTTCTCCTTGTCGATAACGATGGTGAAAAGACCGCCTCGAAGGATATGACGAGCAGTGTAATGGAATCTCTGATAGGTGCGGGGATAAACGTCGATTCGACAGTTATCGCCCAGCAGGTCAGCGATCAATACGGTGACAGGGATGCACCAGCCTACACATATGATCGGAGCAATGTTCCCACCCCGGCAATGGAGGATTTCGACATCGTCATCTGGGTGACTGGTTACAGAAAGGATGCACTCTCCAACACTCCGGAGGGGTCATACGGTGGCAATATACAGGAGATAATGAAGTACATGGACAGCAACGGCTATTTCCTGCTGGTGGGGGCAAACCCGATAGACAGTCTGATACAGTATTTCCAATATGACGGTATCGAAAAGGTTGCGAATGAACCGGATCCCTTCTGGGAGGGGAAGAGCGAATTCACGGATGCGTCGAATTTCGTTCACAATTACCTTGGTATCAAGAGGATAATACCGGGTGTGGACCTTCCGTTGGCAGAGTCGAACCGGGTGATAGGAATTGATGGTCTCCCGGGCGGGATAACGGAGGTCGAGGAGGGGACCTACAATATACTTCTCAATGAGTTGGCGGAAGGAAATGGTCTGTCCACACTCTTTTACCCGAGGATCGATGTCATTGAAAAGGACATGTCGCCATATTTTGACCGTCCCCTGGGTGTATTGTCATACCAAGATGAGATAGGAACCGGATATGTGAATACGATACGGGCCTGGTCAGAGGTCGATGATATCAAGACAGAACCGCAGTACCGGGCCGTGGTCATGGCCTGGGACATCACCCAGACAAGATATCTCAACCAGAAGATAGACATTATCGCCAGGGTCATGAAATGGATGGATTGGGAGATACAGACGGGAAGGGATCTTGCGGTGACGAAGATGGAACTCCTGCTCCTTTCACAGGATGAAGATGGTAACTGGCACAGAGACCCGATCGACAACGAGGAGATCGTCCCAAAGTACCTGGACACCATAGAGATCGAAGTGACCATCAGGAACAATGGATATCAGGAAGAATCCACTACCTTGATATTCTCTGTCATAGGTCCGAACGGGAAGAAGCTCCTGGTAACCCCCAATATACCGGACCCGAGACCTTCGGAGGAATGGCCAGAAGGGAAGAGCGATAAGACCGATGATGACAATCCGGTGGATATATCTTCCGTCAGGGGTTCGGGTGGCGAGGAGACCAGATACAAGTTGTGGCTTGCCCTTGGGTCCGGTCTTTACAATTTCGAGGTAATGGTGGACCCTTACGATCTGGTCGATGAGATAAACGAGGACAACAACGACATCTCCTATTCCACGACCACTCTTGCGTCATTCATTGCACAGAACAACATTCTGGTGGTGGATGATGATGGCTCTATAGATAATTTCAGGGTGGAGGATCAGGTACTGGCCGGGGAGGAGGGTGACGATGTGGCCATACCCTATCCATCGGGAGAACCGTCGCAGGCAATTGTCAGATCACTTCAACTCATGGGTTTCGATCATTATGTGATCACGACAGAGAACTATTACGATACCAGCGCTTGGGTGTTCGGGTCCGGTCCGACCGTAGAAGAGCTGAAGAGATACAATTCGGTTATATGGGTCACCGGTGATTCCGGTAGTCTGGCTGACCATGATATGGAAACACTGACCGATCCGGACATTCTGAACCTTGCAAAATACCTGAACGGTATTTACGAAGAGGCGTTATTCCTGGGAAGCGATCATAACGAGAACCTGATGCTCACCGGAAGGTATCTGCTTGAGGATGTCTCGGGGGCAGGGGACCACTTGATCTCGGATCCGGATCTGACAACATCGAATCACGGGTTCCTGAGAGATTATCTCGGGGTGGAACCGTTATCGGCCTCTCCGGAACAATTGGAGAGAAATTCATTATGGGGAGAGAGAACGGGTGTCTTCGGGCCCGAGGTCTACATGGGTCTGGAACTGGGTTCATCGGATTTGGCCGGTGATGGAGAGTTCATCTTCCAGCCAATAACTACCTATTCTCCTGATGATTCTACCGTTAAAAGCGCATTCAGAACGGACGATGCCAGTGCGGGTCCCATTGCCTCATCGCAGCACTGGCACCATTATGATCATGATGAAGTTGTGGGCGATTACTTTAGGACCATTTTCCATTCATGGAACATGGATGAGCTTGCAGGATCACCCAGTGATCCGGATCTTGGAACGCCGGACCTTGAATACCCATTGGAGGAGGTGGTTTTCCTCTCACTGAAGTGGTTCGATACACCCATCGAGGCACCGGAATTGGTATCCCGCAACATGCTTCTTGAGATAGACCACGACCATCCGTCGATCGGAAATACATATCTGGTGACATTGAAGCTGGCGAACATAGGTGGCGAGTCAGGATGGGGTACAGTGAGGTTCCTGGACGGTGGGACGCTCTTCAGTTCCAGGTACATATTCGTTGACCCGATGAGGCAGATGACCATCGAAGCGATATGGGAGCCACAGTATGCAGGGACCAGGACGATCAAGGTTGTGATAGACTGGTTCGATGCCTGCGACGAGTTCTTCGATGTATGGAATAATGTGGTTACCAGGACCATCGAGGTTTACTTCTTCTGGGATGACATGGAGGGCGGAGGATATGAGAACTTCGAACACGATTCACTGGTGGCCATGATCAACGGAGAGAATCCTCTGGATTTTTTCGATCCCATGGACGATGATCCTCAAACCAATGTTCTCAGTTCCTGGGATACAGAAATGAGCCACGGGCTCAAAACGGTCAGCGATACCTACAAGAGTGCACCTTATTCCTACCAGCTTGAGGAAACCACCGGGGAGGTTAAGGGAAATGCGGATGTCCTGATAAGTTTCGTGATCGACGATTCGGCTTCTATGAGAGAGAGGAGTTCATCGGAGGATGCGGACAAGACCTGGCTGGACATGGCAAAGGACGCTGCTCTTGTTCTGCTGAACGAGCTTTCCAATGATTCTGTCGTCGTTTCCATCTGGGATTTCCAGGGGAATGCTGAGAGGAGATTTTCGGGACCCACGGACAGAGGGACATCGGAGGGAGGGATCCAGACAAAGGTAACAAGGGATCCCGTGAGGATCGGTGATGACTTCGGCGGGTCGTCCGGCCGTGAAAAGGTCAGGGCCGAGATCGAGACCATGAACAACAATGCGGGAACCACAATTCTCTGGGACTGCATCGGCGAAGCTTACAAGGATACGCTTTACTGGTCCACTTACTATCCGGAACTCGACCCGGTCGTGATCGTTCTCTCCGACGGCATGGACCTGCAGGCTTCGGACAAAGCAGGTCTTTCGATCCTTACCGCTGATGCAAAGGTCGAGGCAGGTTCTACCTACTGGGCGCCCTGGGGAGATATGGCAAGCGGAGAGCAGTATTATAAGGACCATGTGGGGAAATACACCCTGAATTGGGCTTCCCCCTCGACGAGCACTTACTGGATGTATGCTCTTTCAACGGGTTCCGTTGACCGGTACAGGTACGGCCTTTTAAATTCCGACATACCCATCTATACGATCGGTCTGGGTCTGGAGCATCACGAACCTCCTTACCTTCCGGAGATAAAAACGAATCCCCTCAGCGGTTACGGCGATCACAAGCTCGATTATACGAACGCGGTCTGCACCGGAACCCGCTGCCTCGAATCAGGCACACTGGAATACAATCTGTGGAGGATCGCGACCACCTCAGACGCCCAGTATTTCTACGCGCCCACCGCCGATCAGCTGAAGTTGATATTCGAAGAGATCGGGAAGCTATTGGCAAAACCCCAGGAACAGACAAGGGGATCGGAGCCCACCCGCCAGGAGGAGGTCCCGAATGAGAATAAATGGACCGTCACCCCCGAGTTCGACATTTCAAGTGCCGGGACCTCGGTCCTCTCATTCTGGCACAAATACAACATGGTGGACGGTGCAAACGGGGGTTATGTCATGGTTGGGTACAGGGACCCGCTGGTGGACACGAACCTGGATGGGGATCCTACCAACGATTGGGACTGGAAGTACATCACCCCGCTCAATGGTTTCTATACGGGAAGCCTTTATCCCGGATATGAGAGGAAGGATTCGTTTGGCAACTCCATCACCTGGGCCTACAATGGAAGGAGCGCGAAAGGGTCCTTTTCATGGGAGGTCGCTCAATTCGATATCCTGAAGAACGTCCCTGAAGGTTTGCGGGACCAGGTCAAGATAAGGTTCTTTTACATCCAATATGGAGGAGGAACGGGAGATGGGTGGTGGCTCGATGATGTCAAGGTCGTTGTGTCCCGGGCCGATGAGGTGCCGGTGACCGCTGGCTCGCTTGACACATGGAGGTTGGTGCAAGGGTCTATTTCGGCTGGAACGACGCACAGCGGGACCAATGCCTGGTTTGCGGGCGGGGTTACCTTGAGCGACGACTTCCATGACGGGATCGACAACTCGCTGTATACGAGACCTATAGATCTGACCAATGCGAAGTATGTCTATATGGAGTTCTATACCCGTTTCAACATCCAAATTCAGGACGGAAGACCTCCCGACGGGTTCAGAGTGGAGATCTCCCGTGACAATGGTCAATCCTGGTCACCTCTGAACTTCGGTGTCAGGGCTGCATGGAAGGTGAGCGGGACCGAGGGAGATTTATCGGATAATATGGAGGACGACCGATCCTTCACGGGCATCATGGAAAATGAGGGTGACCGTAACTGGGTCCCCGCATCATCAATAACACATTTGACGATGAACCTGAACGGTTACACCGGGAACGTGATCGTGATCCGCTTCAGGATCGTGACCAATATAGATGGGATACACTGTGAGGAGGCTGATTTCAAGGGTATGTATATAGATGATGTTAAGGTGTACGGGGAATCCCTTGAATCAACAAGATCAGGTTCATGGTCGTGCGAGTGGGATATGGCCAGTGCTGCCGATCTCTCTCGACCATCGACCGATGGGAACCAGGGATCCGTGGAGGGATCTCAAGAGGATGAAGATATTTTAGTATCGGTAACCTCATATCGGAATGGGACGGTGGACCTGATGCCATTGTTACTGCTGATATCCGCTGCATCATTGCTACTGATTCTCATGGGAAGCAGAAGAGGGAATACGGTCAGGGGGCCAGATCGATGAAGGTCTTCAAGGGTCTGAACGATAGGGGAGACGCCATCATGGTGACATCCGTATTGATGATATCCATCCTGCTATCCGTGGGTTCCAATTATCTTATCCAGTACGGGGACAGGATCGGAAGGGAGGATGATATGGAGCATGTCACCGACGTTGAGGATTCCATGCTGAGGATAAGGACATCCATGAACTCATTGATAACCACAAGGGATACCAACACGATGATACTGAACCGGGTGACCATGGGCACACCCGGAAATCCATACCTGACCGTGGCAAGGTCCTCAGGTATCCTGACACATTCACCTGACCCTACGACCTTTCATATGGACCTGATCGTGAGGGGTACAACGGATTATATCCTCAATTCCATCAACGGGGCCATTACCTTTGAATCCAACAATTACTACTTCCATGATCAGAAATATCATTTCACTGCTGGCGGAGTGGTCCGTGAGCAACTTGGCACCGACGTCATGTCTTCCTACCCGGATATCACTGTTTCGGAGTCCGGTTCCAGGTACAACATGCAGCTGTTCCTCTACGGGATGGCAGGTGAACAATGGAAGATTTCGGGGATAGAAACCGTTCCGTTGAAGATCAGGATGGCTGGTTATTCCGATATTGAACGGAACATAGGTCCCACAGAGCAACTTGTCATAAAGGTCAACGGGATCGGTGAGGTCGCCTGGTACAACTATCTTAAAGGTTATCTCACGGAGAAGGGATTGGTGGAAGGTTCGGATTTCGATTTTGTGACGCCTGCTGATTGGGGTGACCCGGGCCAGTACCTGACCATCGAACTTCCAGGTATCGAAAGCTTATTTGCACGTATTGGTGATATGGAGGTGGACAAATGAGGTCGGTAGGGGTAGAGAGAACGGATGGTGTGACCAATGTCGTATCCATGATAATGATAACGGCCATCATAATATCATTCATGGGTATGGTATTTTCCACCTACATGCCAGCTTGGGGCAAGGATATCGAGGCTCAGACCCTGAACAATGTGATGGATTCCTTCATGGACCTAAAATCAGGTCTTGACACATTATCGGTGGGGGGCGACCCTGGTACATCGATGACGACCAAGATGACCCTTGGTTCCAGAGGAGGGCCGGTATTCGGGTTCGGGAGGATGACAGGCTCTCTCTCCATCGAGGAGGAGATGGGTCAGATGTCCGTTTCCGGTGGGGGATTCACTTACGGTCAGAGCAGGGGTACGATACTCTATCGCTCCGACAACCTTTACGTCGAGGACCAGGACATACTGCTTGAAGGTGGGGCGATCATAAGGGACCAGGGAGACTCATCTGTCCTGAAGGGGCCACCCAACATAATGGTGGACATGTTGGATAAGGGTGAGGTATCGGAGAACCTCAGGGTCTATGTCCTTCTTCAGAACATACAAGGGACAGATGTGGGTTTCAGTGGGGCCGGGAGCTACATGATCTCCTCTTCACTGCTTGTTGAAGAATCATCGGACTACGCCCTTGAAGATCAGACGATCACCATTGTGATCCATACGGAACAGGAAGAGGTATGGCAGAAGACGATCGATGATATGTTGTCCGAAGAATCGCTCAGCTCGCCCGGGGACTATGTAACGGTTTATGACGCGAACACCGGGACCTTCACGATCACAATATACAACGTTGATTCACTTTCCGTGAAAATGACGTTCTTCAGGGTAACGATGACCTAGACAAGATACAGCTCGTCTTCAATATAAACGCATCTGGCCTTCTCCCCGAACGTTACAGGTTCCGGTTTCAGCAGGTCCACCGGTCTCATTGTCGTGGGATGGAGCAACTGCACCTCCTTATCGGTCTGCATGATGACCACCAGCTCCACCTCGACATGCTCGGCTTTGAAGATCCTCATGGACATTGCATCCTGGAGATCGACCGTGATATCTCTCCTTGTGGAGAGCTCCTTCAGCTGGACCCTCTTGAAGACCTTGGTGACGAGATATGCATTGCTCTCTTTTACCAGATAATCACCGACCACGAATCCGGGGAGCCTCACGAGATAGGTATGCCTGTAGATGTCCCGTCCGTCCTTGTTACCGTAGAGGGACGATGACCACTTGAACTCCCCGCCATACTCGTCATGCAGTTTCTGGGCCAGTTGACGGGCGTGTGAGTTCTCTCCCATGTAAAGGTCGTGTCCCCCCCTGACCTTCACCTCGTTGCTTATGAAGGTCCTGGGGTCCTTCAGAGAGGTCGAGTAGACCTCGTCCCTGATCCTCTGCAGGAGCTCATCGATCTGTCTCTCCGTCAGGGTGTCGAGGCCCCGAAGCTGTATCACCGCCTCGAAATAGTTACCTCTCTGCCTGGAACAGAACGGGCAGGACTGAAGATGGAACCTGACCTCCGTTGACAGGGTCTGTTCCACGATCACTCCCTTGAAGACAGAGCTGGCCTTTCCCGAGATCCTGAAAACGGAACTGTCCTGAAGGTCGACCGAGAGCTCGACCCTGGGGTTCTGGGCATCGCCGGATATCCCGATATTAAGCTTTGCAAGGTGGACGGCTGCATCCTCGATCGATGCTTCGATCTCCAGCCATGACCTGCCCTTCTGCAGCCTGAAGCATGTCCTGCACACATTCCCGTGTATCACCGGAGGCAGAGAGATGGGTTGAACGCTCGCTCGGAAACATTCCTCGCAGAGATTGTCTGCGAACTGCTCCCGCTGGCCGCATTTTAAGCAAAGCATCCAGGGGGATTAGTTGTCCACCCTAGAAATAATTATCCCGTTGAGGGGTTGTATAGCGGCCTATGGGATCAGGTCCCTTCCTGCCAGCTGGATAGGTATATCCTCTGTTCCTCCGACAGCTCCGAGACAGAGTATCCCATGTTAAAAAGCTTGAGGCGGGCGATCTTCTTATCAAGCTCCGGAGGGAAGGGGATCACCTCGGGAGGGAGGCCCTTCCCGTTGGCGGATATATATTCGGCACCTGCGGCCTGGATCGCGAATGACATGTCCATTATCTCTACAGGGTGGCCCTGACCCGAGGCGAGGTTAACGAGCCGTCCTTCCGACAGGAGGTACAGTGTCCTGTCACCCATCCTGTACCCGGTAACATGCTCCCTGGCCCTGAACGATGGGAAGGAGCGGAGGTGGGCGACATCTATCTCGTTATCGAAGTGGCCGGAGTTCGCCAGCACGCAGCCGTCAGGAAGCAGGTCGATGATATCGGCGGAGACAACATTCCTGCAGCCGGTTACGGTGATCACCATGTTCGCCTCATTCGCTGCCTTTTCCAGCGGCAGGACGCGGAATCCGTCCATTGCCGCTTCCACCCCCTTCACCGGGTCCACTTCGGACACGGTTACGTTTGCTCCCATTCCCTTGAGCCTCATTGCGACACCCTTTCCGCACCATCCGTATCCAGCCACCACGACCCGCATCCCCGCTATGGTGAGGTTCGTCGCGTTCAATACGCCGTCGATGGTCGACTGTCCCGTACCGTAGCGGTTATCGAAGAGATGCTTCATGTCGCAGTCGTTGACATCCATCACGGGGAACCTGAGCTTACCCTCGTTCTGGAGTGCCCTCAACCTTATGATCCCTGTTGTCGTCTCCTCGCAGCCTCCCAGTACGTTTTCGATGAGTTCCTTCCTGTCGGTATGGAGGAGCTTGACGAGGTCCCCTCCGTCGTCTATGACGATATGGGGACCGATGTCGAGTGCCCAGTTCAGGGCCTCGTAGTACCTCTCGTTCGATCCTCCGTATCTCGCCCTGACCTCCAATTTTCCGGGGGACACATCCTCGTGCTGAAGAGCAAGGGCGACGGGATCGTCCGTGGAAAGAGGGTTGCAGGAAGCGAGGCGGACTTCTGCCCCGCATCGGGCCAACGTCTGCGCCAGTATACCCGTTTTCGCTTCGGTATGGAGCGCCATTGAGATCTTCATGGTGGATAGGGCCCCGCGGTCGGAGATCTCCTTCCCGAGCACGTTCAGGACCGGCATGTGGGTCCGTGCCCACTGCAGGCGGTCCTTTCCCCTCCGGAGAAGATCGTTGTAATCCCCTTCGGGCAGGTCATTGAACTCCCAGTAGGTCATATGGTCACAACCCTGCCTCATCCCGGAGCTGGGATGCCATGTCCGTTCTCTCCCAGGTGAACTCGGGCAGCTCCCTTCCGAAGTGCCCGTAGGCAGCCGTCTTCCTGTAGATGGGCCTGAGAAGGTCAAGCTGATCAATGATGGCTGCTGGCCTCATGTCGAAGTTCTTCAGGACGAGGCCTTCGATGTCCTCTTCCGGTACAGCGTTCGTCCCGTAGGCATCGACCATCACCGAGACCGGCTCGGCAACCCCGATGGCATAAGCGATCTGGACCTCCACCTTCCTTGCAAGGCCTGCCTTGACCAGGTTCTTCGCGATGTACCTCGCATAGTATGAACCGGAACGGTCCACCTTGGACGGGTCCTTCCCGGAGAACGCACCTCCTCCGTGGGAGCCCACCCCTCCGTAGGTGTCCACGATTATCTTTCGTCCGGTGAGACCGGTATCCGCGGCGGGGCCTCCGAACACGAACGCTCCCGTCTCGTTGACATGGAACATTGTCTCGGAGGACAGCATATCTTTCGGTATCGCTTCCATGACGACCTTCTTGATGAGGTCCTGCTTGATGGTGTCGTGATCTATACCTTCACGATGCTGGGAGGCCACCACCACCGCGGAGACCTTTGATGGAATGTCATCGATATAGTCCACCGTGATCTGCGATTTCCCGTCGGGCCCGAGATATTTCAGGACCTTCTTCTTCCTGACCTCCGCCAGTTTCATGGTGACCCGGTGAGCGAGAGCGATCGGCATTGGCATGAGCTCGGGCGTTTCATCGTTGGCGTATCCGAACATGAGACCCTGGTCCCCGGCCCCCTGCTCCAACCTGTGTGCGTTGTCGCGGTCGACCCCCTTCGCGATATCGGGGGACTGGTTGTGGATGTATGTCAGGACCGCGCAGGATCTGTGGTCGAACCCGAGGCTGGAACTATCGTATCCGATCCCCTTCACCGTCTCCTTGACAACGCCAGGGACATCAACATAGCCCTTGGTCGTTATCTCTCCTGCCACCAGGGCCATCCCGGTTGTCAGCAGCGTCTCGCAGGCGACCCTCGACAGGGGGTCCTGCGAGAGCAGGGAATCCAGAACAGCATCCGATATCTGGTCGGCCATTTTATCCGGGTGCCCCTCAGTGACCGACTCCGACGTGAACCTGTACTGCTTCTTCCTTGGCATGCCCTATGATGGGTGGGGTATAGATTTATTTTTCGGTTTTTAGAGGATTTTGTCCTCTTATGGTTCGAATATCGTCAAGGACCGACGACGATCTGTCCGTACAGGGACCGGAATAACTAAAATAGAAGCATATGCATCTGGCGGTCGGATATAGATGACGGAAGACAGGCCATGGGGCGTTTTCACTGTTGTTGATGAAGGCGACGACTGCAAGGTGAAGGTCATCGAGGTCTTGCCCGGAAAGAGGCTGAGCTATCAATCACACGCCCGCAGGTCCGAGAGGTGGGTGATCGTTCACGGGGAAGCGGATGTCACCCTGGACGGTCACGAGAAACGGTTTTTCAGGGGTGACGTCGTGGAGATAGGGGTCGGTCAGAAACACCGGGTGGCGAACCCGGGCGGGACAGTGCTAAGGATGATCGAGGTCCAGCTAGGGGACTATCTGGGAGAGGACGATATCATAAGGTACCAGGACGATTTCGGCAGGGTTTGACCCAGCTGTCAATGGTCGAACCGCGGATGGACCAATTTCCATGAACGATATTCTATTGATAGGTTTTATTTACTTCAAATGGACTGTTACATATCGATGCGGGTCATTCTCGATCTCAGCACGCGAACCGAAACGAGAGGGGATCTGATCATCATCTCCTGCCCCGAATTGGGGACCACCGGGACCGGGAAGACCAGGGACGAGGCCATCTCGGACCTGATCGATCAGAGCAGGACGCTGATCGAAGCATCGATAAGTTCCAGCGGTCATCTGACCTGATGGTTGACATGGGCAATGGAACGACTGAGTTCATACTGTATCATGTATCATACCTGCGAAATGGTAGTTCCATGATCGGGTCCAATATTTCCATTCAGGAGTTCATTCCATATGTCATTGGACAATCAAGCAAAATCCTCTGTTATTGGAACTCCTCTGCCCTCGAATGATTGATCGAATATCGACCGGGAATAACAATTATCAGAGTGGACCGCCATACACTCCGGATAAGGGATCGATCACGTGAGGATCATTATAATGAGCGGTGCTGCTTAACGGAGATACTGACGGTCTATGAAGGGAGGGGCATCGTACCCAGTCCTGGTCATGTACATTGTTCTCGGACCCGCACCATCCACCTGGACCCAGGTTCGCCACCACGGTCGCCCAGAGAAGGAGGAATTCGCTCTGGGTCGGGAGATCGCGCGGGAGATGAAGGTCGGAAGCTGATATGGCAAGATCTTCATATTTTCCAATCCCACCCACCCGCCCCGGGGTCATATTCGAATTCTCCGCATGATTACGTTCGTGCATGGGCAGTATCATGAATGGAATTGAACAGCCCTTTAAATATACCCTTTTTTAATGGATATGATCAAGATCCCCTTTCCTTTTCATATCGGTCAGATGAATGTTTAAATAAGAAGGATAGATGTTTTTGGGAAATAGAGCAGAATAGACCAATGTCCGGGTTTCATGATATTCACAGTCCATCAGCGGTGTTTCTGAACTGAGGGCCATATCCTGTGATGGAAGGGGCATCGTTCCCAGATGTTGCTATGTACTTATTAAGTAAAATAAAAGATGATGATCCGGAGTGCTGAACATGAACAGAACCGCATTGATAACAGGCGTCACCGGTCAGGATGGGTCCTATCTATCAGAATTACTTCTTGAAAAGGGATACCGGGTGCATGGTCTCGTGAGGAGGTCATCCAGTTTCAACAGGAAGAGGATAGACCATCTCAGGAGCAATGAGGATTTCATCCTGCATTATGGCGATATGACAGATTCATCGAACCTGATCAGAATAATAAAGACGATCGAGCCGGATGAGATATACCATCTTGCGGCCCAATCCCATGTGCAGATATCATTCGATGTCCCCGAGTACACGGCCAATACCGATGGGTTGGGTACATTGAGGATACTGGAAGCGGTACGTCTGCTGGGACTTGTGGAGCGGACAAGGATATACAATGCGTGTACCAGCGAGCTGTACGGTGAGGTGAAGGAGATCCCGCAAACGGAAAACACTCCCTTTCATCCCAGAAGTCCCTATGGAGTGGCAAAACTTTATTCGTTCTGGATCGCGAAGAACTACCGGGAAGCATACGGGATGTTCAACTCCAACGGCATCCTGTTCAATCATGAATCGCCAAGGAGAGGTGAGAATTTCGTAACAAGGAAAATAACCCTATCCATCAAGGACATATTGGATGGAAAGATGAAAATATTGTCTCTGGGTAACATAAATGCAAAAAGGGACTGGGGTTATGCCCCCGATTACGTGGAAGCGATGTGGCTCATGCTCCAGCAAGATGAAGCGGATGATTATGTTATCTCGACAAATGAAACACATTCCGTAAGGGAGTTCGTGGAGATAGCGTTCAGGGAGGCGGGTATCGAGATAACATGGGAGGGAGAGGGTTTGAAAGAGGTGGGTATCGATCCCAATGGAAATGTTCTCGTAAAAATAGATCCGAAGTACTTCAGACCGTCCGAGGTCGACCATCTGAGGGGTGACCCCTCCAAGGCCAAAAAAGAGCTTGGATGGGAACCCAAGACCGATTTTCGGACACTTGTTCGGAAGATGATGAAAGCGGAGCTGGAACAATGAGGATCCTGATCACCGGAGCGGATGGTTTCATAGGAAGCAGACTCCATCGGACCCTGAGTTCCTCCAAACACGATGTTCTTGGTCTGGGGCTCAGGGAAGGTCAATGTGTCGATATCAGGGGTAGTATCCTTGACAGGGACTGGCTCAAGGGGGTCCTGAAAGAGATATCGCCCGATCTGGTGTATCATTTTGCTGCGATATCATCCGTTGGGTTGAGTTTCAGGGAACCACGCCTCACATATGATGTGAACGTGAACGGAACACTGAACCTTCTTGGTCCGCTCGAAGAGGGGACAAGGGTCGTTTTCTCCGGATCTTCGGAGGAATATGGGGAGCCTCTTGTCTCCCTTGATCAGTTCGAGGAGATGAGAGTGGACCTCGGTCATATCACAGAACCTTCAAGGTTACCGGAGATCCCCTCGAGGGAAGGGGATCCGCTGAGGCCCATGAGCCCTTATGCCACATCCAAGGTGATGGGTGAGTACCTTGTTCTCGGATATCCCGGTATCGATGGTGTCTGTGCAAGGAGCTACAACGTCGAAGGCCCCGGAAGGGGTCCCGATTTTGTAACTTCCAGGATAGCCGATCATGTGAAAGGTTGTGTTCTGTCCAATTCGGACATGGATGTCGGGAACATTTTCAATTTTCGGGATTGGTCGCATGTGGATGATATCGTGAGATACTACATTGCGCTGGGGGAGAAAGGAATTCCCGGAAAGGTTTACAATATCGGGTCCGGAAGGAGCATGTCCATCCTGTCATTCCTGCTTCATTGTTTCGACCACTTCGGTGTGAGGATCAACAGGATAAAGGGAAACAGGATCAGAATGGATGATCCGATGGAGATCTCGAAAAGCGACATCCTGGGAGATCGTTCTGAACATTACATCATAGACGATTTTCTGGTGAAGAACAACCTGAACTACTTGAAAGGATCGACCTTCAAATTCATCTCGGATGACGCGGAATATCGTTTCAACCTGAGAAGCGATTTTTTCAGGGACAGGGATATCAGGTTGCAGGCAGGTGACATGTCCAGGATCAGAGAGTTGGCCGGGTTTTGTGAGAAAGGAATCAAGGAGATCGTGAACGATATCATGAGCTGAACATCTATTTTCAGGTATTTGCGGATGGATGTGTGAAGAGGGGAAATGGGAAGCGAAGATCACTTGCATATGAAAGCGGAATTCCGTTCTTATCCTTCGAAGAGGTCTCCCGAAAGGATTTGGATCTGACTTCTTTTGCGTGAAATCCATCAAACGTCCTTTGCACGCGGTTTAAATATAATATAACGGAGGTTGCAATGGAAATATGACATTGTTTGCATGAATTCGTATGACGTTGTTTGCAATGGTTAACGGATAATGGATGGAAGTATGCGAGAGCAGATCCAGATGAATGGAAATGTGACGTCTTTTGCATGAAATTCATTATCCGGACTGTATGAAATGAACGGGTTGAACAATTGAGAAAACAGCATTGATCACTGGTATAACCGGACAGGATGGTTCATATCTTGCAGATTTACTTTTCGAGGAATACCTTGATTCATTCGGTGTGAATGAAGGATTCCCATCTTTAGACATTGATACTGTGTATTAGATTTAGTAGACTCTCTCCTCGAGAAATAATTAAAAGAAGGATCTGATCGATCACGAAGGGATTAATTCATGATCAAAGGTGTTTATTCCAATTATGAAGAGATCGGGGTGTCTTTCAAGTATCAGCAAAGACCAGATACATGCTGGCCAACTTCTATCTGGAATATTCTCAACGAGTTCTGGAATAGAGAAATGAAAAAGATCACCAATAAGGATACACCTCTCAGTATAAAGGATATTTCAAGCAGTCTATATGGTAAAGGTCCTTACGGGACATTCCCTTTAAAGAACTATAAAAGGATTATAAATCAAAAGATCGAAGGCCAGGGAATTATTATTGAAGAAAAGATCAACTCGTCTTCTACGTTCCCCCTGGATATAACTCCTAAAGATATGATCGTGGATCTTGAAATGATGTTACGGATCATCAGAAACCCAGATTGTTCCTTTCCAATCATTTCCGTGGATAACGGATGGTTCGGTCACTTCGGTCTGAAGAGTTGGAGTGATCCTGACATGACCCATGTGATAACCATACTGGATTATGATCGTGAAGAAGACATCATTCAATTTTTCGATCCAGCTGGTAATTTTTATAAAAGATCATCTAAAGGGCTTGATATCCCAAAATTTATTAATGGCGATCAACTCATGTCCTTCTGGGATAGTGAAATCAACTATCCCAGGTGGATTTCCTGGTTCAGGAAAAAGGACATGCCTCTGGAGGCCTGGTTGAGATGATAAATGTTCCGAGCTTTGTGGCTAATGTGGAGCAGATGAACCGTTTGGCTCCGATTCTTGCCCAAAGGGAATTCGGTCCCGGAACCTATATCTCATGTTCCGAGGAGGACAAAGACAGGAACACCTTCATATTCAAGGTAGGTTTGAAGATACCGATCGAGATATCGGATTCGAAGGATTTCTATCACACGATCAAGAAATTACCAGACTTAGAGGAGATAAGGTTCGAGTTGAACGATACGGGTGTCTACAACTATTCCATGAGATCATACGAAGAATTCGTCGAATCACTGGTTCGGAAGGATTACAAGACCAATCAGATACTTGAAAGGGAACTGATAAGGAACACTTATGAATCCATTGCCAGGATCCCCAATGTTGCAAATACGATGACCCCTCTGATGGAGATATCAAATTATTTCAGGTTCAATGACAGCCTTGATCGGAAGGAACTGGAGAAGGTCAGGCAGAACAGGGAGCAGGTGAAGAACTATATCAAATTCATGGTCCGGGGGAATTTTCTCATAAAGGAAAATGGGAAATTCTACCCGACCGAAAAGCTTAAGGATTATCTTAATTCAGATCCCGGTCTGGTATCAGTGAAGTTGATCGGTGATATGCTTAGGACCGGATATGTTGATCTGATGAAATTACTTCATCTCTCCGGTCTGAAACCCTATCTTTCCATTGCTTTTTCTTACTATCAACCTTCATCGGAGGCAAGAACGCTTCTCAAAATGGGTATAGAGAACATATCTCATTATCATAGAAGGATATACAGGTCCGGTGTTAACAGGATGAAATTGCAGAACCACATATCCATGTTATCAGAAGTGAACGTTCTATCGATAAAGGATCGGATCATCACGGGATTGGAACCTCTTCTTGAAGGTCAGTTGAAGATAATTGATTCATTGGATACATGTACTTCTTAACGTTCTCCGATCACAGGGCCGAGCAGGCTCCCCGGGAGGGATCCGGAAAGAGTTAGGAACCGGAAACGAAAGGGAAATTCGCTTCACGGTTCTCTTTTCCCACCCAATTCGCCTGCGCCGGCCTCCACCGCTCACCCTTCCGGCCTGCTCGGCGAAAAATAAAATAATATCATATTTTGATGTTCTTTGTGGATGATCCTTTATTTTTAATAATTGGATTTCACATAATTGAAGTTATCCTAAATCGGGTTCAGCGATTACGATAATCAATAAATATGTGAAATCACATATACCCGTGTGGTAATCATATGCCCAATATTACCTTATCAGTCCCGGCTGACATCCACATGATCATGAAACAGCACGGTGAGATCAGATGGAGTGAGATCGCAAGACGTGCAATCTCGGATTATGCTAAAAAGTTGGCATTACTCGACACATTGACCCAAGAGAGTGAACTGACAGAAGAAGAGGTTATGGCTCTTGATGAAAAGGTCAAAGAAGGTATCTACAAACATTATAAGAGGAAGCAATCCACATGAAACTGGTCATTGATTCCAACAGGATCATGGCCGGACTGATAAAGGATTCATTAACGAGGAAGATGATCTTCGATGAGGAATTCGATTTCATCGCTCCTGATCACATTCTCACAGAGATAGATAGGCATCGACAATACCTGATAGAAAAAACTAAGTTGACAGACAGAGAATTCGATGTAATACTGCTATCCCTTCTAGAGAGAATTGAATTGATACCCATGAATGTGTTCAGAGATCATCTTGAACTTGCCGAATCAATAATGGAAAAAATCTATATTAATGATTCGCCCTTTCTAGCTCTTGGTTTAGCGGTTAACACAGATGGGATTTGGAGTGAAGATAGGGATTTCGATAAGCAGACAAAATTAAAGAGGTTTTCAACAAAGGAGCTCTATGATATTGTAAATAGAAACCACTGAACCCAACGTTCGTATCGAAGATGCTCATCCTCGCGTCGCTCGGGGCGAATAACTAATAATTATTCGATGAGATGGAGAAGTACAAGAAAAAGAATGATTGCGATGTACCGCTCGGGAACCGGTTCGGAGGGTCCAGAATAAAGAAAAAGATGAACGTTTTGTTCAAAACCGCACAATACGGAAAATTCTTCATCGAACCGAAATGCATCTCCGACCCTAAGACACCTTTCAGGTGCTACAACAGGAAAGCCCTCGACATCGCCATATTCGACAGGGAAAGAAATGTCCAGACGTTCGATGACCCCGATTCGCTGAAGATGATGGAATTCCCGATATCGCTTTCCAGTTGATCCCGTGGATATCCGGATAACCCATCATCATAGAATATTATTAAACGGTGGAAGAAAAGTGGAAGATAAAAAGAAAGAGATCAATGTTCTGGTCCTTGCATGGAACAACGAGGTCACGATAGCATCCACCATCTTCAAGGTGCAGAACGATATAGGTCCTGCAAGGGTTTCCGTAACGGTCTTCGATAACGGATCCACGGATGACACCAGCATTATATCCAACATGGCCGGCGCTCAAGTGGTCAGGTATAACACAAGACACGGCAGGTCGGTGATATTCAAGAGGGCGGTCCTGGAAGCACAGAGGACGGGTTCAAGGATCACGATCATTCTGGACCTTCTCGGAGAGAACACCGCAGAGGATGCAGTGATGCTCGCTGAGGAGGCACTTGCAAAAGGTGAGGAATTCCAGGTTGAATACGTGCGTCCGGGAAAAGGTAATGAAACCGTCGGTTGCATTGCTCTGGATCGGGAAAGCGTCGACATGCTTGCCCGGAGGGAGGAGGATGTCAGGGATATTTTCCTCGAGATGGCCAAATCCCGCGGGATCGTTTCCGAGAGGTTCATTGGGTCCATGGAGACCGTTGCAAGGATGAGGAAGGAGGAAAAAAGGATAAGGAACAGGCCTCTGATAAGATTGTGGAAAATGGTGAACAATAATCCGCTAAAGTTCTACGGCGGGTCGGGAATGATCATATTCCTGGTGGCGATGGCAAACGGTTTCTACACTATCAATTATTTCTATATTCACCAGAATCTCTACTATCCCACAGCGTTCATAACCGTCCTTCTGGTGATGATATCGGGATTCCTTATGGTAGCCGGTGTGATGCTGAACGCAATGAAGATCATGGTGGAAAGAGTGAGGGCATTGAAGACATGGGAAAGGTCCACCCCTCCTGAAAAGAAGTGATCATGATGAGTCCGGACAGGGATACGTCGTTCAAGGATGATATCATACTGTATAGCAGCGACGAAGACGACTTCAAGGTCGTTGTCTGCATGCCCGCGTTCAACGAGGAGAACTACGTCGCTTCCACGGTCCTCAAATGCAGGAGGTACTGCCGGAACGTGTTCGTTGTCGATGACTGCTCCGGCGACAGGACCTCCGAGATGGCCATTAAAGCCGGGGCTAAAGTGGTGCGTCATGCGGAGAACCAGGGATACGGAGGCGCTCTGAGGAGCTGTTTCAAGATAGGCCAGAGCGAGAACGCCGACTGTCTTGTTGTGATAGATTCCGACGGGCAGCACGACCCGGACCACATCCCGTCGCTGATAGAGCCCGTGAAGAAAAGGAAAGCGGACATAGTCATCGGTTCCAGGTTCAAGTCAAAGGATGCGATGAAGGAGATCCCCAGGTACAGGATGGTGGGGATACAGGCGATAACGCAGACGTTCAACCTCGGGACGAACATGTCCATATCCGATTCTCAGAGCGGGTACAGGGCTTACTCGAAAAAGGCTCTCAAAGAGATAAGGATAACGACGGACAGGATGGACGCTTCAATGGAGGTCCTCTTCGATGCGAATGATGCTCACCTGAAGATAGTGGAGGTCCCGATCGTCGTAAAATACGAAGGACTGAAGGGAAGCTCCGAGGCGCCGCTGGGACACGGGTTCAGAGTTATCGGGAATACGATGAGGATGGTGAGGGAGAGGCATCCGCTGAGGTTCTTTTTGTATCTCGGCGGTTTCATGATATTCCTGATACCCTTTGTGATATTGTACACCCAGTTGAATTACGAGTGGAATACCGGACTGCTTCCGATCGGAACGATGTTCATAGTGACATTCCTCGGGATAATCGGATCCTTCCTGATCTTCACCGGGATCATGCTGCATGGAGTAAATAGAATAAGTGCGAAGATGATCGATATCATCGAGAAATAATGTTCTTATTTTGGAAAGAGTTCGGAACCGGAAACGAAGTAAAATTCGTTTCACGGTTCTTCTCTTTCTCCCACCCACTTTCGCCTGCGCTGGCCTCCACCACTCACCCTTCCGGCCTGCTCGGCGAAAAAAAGTAAGGATCTCAGAGAGATTTCCCCATGTGAACTCAGGGAAAAGATAGTATTGTTTCGCATGATCGAGGTTAAGTGAAAATGACGAGCAACCCTTTAGTACGTATCTATATTATCCTGAGCTGTATTACTCCAGCAAATGTTAACGACATATTTATATAAGATATATTCCATGTTAATATCTAAGGTGTTCCTATGGTTCAAGCCTTTGTGACAATAAACGAGCACACCAACAGGGTCCTTAATATCATCAAGGCCCAGTACGGGTTGCGGAATAAATCTGAGGCTATCGAAGTAATGGCTGTAAAATACGAAGAAGATATTCTTGAACCGGAGTTAAAACCCTCTTATGTCGAAAAGATCGAACGGATCGAGAAACAAAAGAATATTAAGGTTGGAAGTCTCGATGATCTTCGAAAGAGGTATGAATAAATGTATTACATCGATATCAAGCCAGAACTTGATAAGATCCTTGATAAAATGGCCCGGAAGGATAAACGGAAATATGATATTATTTTTAAAAAGATATCCGAAATTGTTCAAGAACCTAATCGATATAAAAATTTAAAGAAACCGCTACAACATTTGAAACGTGTTCATATAGATACAAATTTTGTCCTTACATTCAGTATAGATGAGGAATCAAAGACAGTAACATTTGTTGATTTTGATCATCATGATAACGTATACAAACAAAAATAGGATCATGGTTGATTTTTTATCGAGTTGCTTGTCAACTCATCGTCGTTTCGCACCTTGCCTCACTATCGTTAGGTCATATAACTAACGAGTATGCAGATAATGAGATGAAAATGAAAAACGATCATCATCATGGTGAAGAGCCTTATCCTGAATAATTACATGAACCTCCTTATCACAGAGCCGAACAGGCTCCCCCTTAGGGAGGTTAATTTTTACCTTTGACATATTTGAAAACAACGTTTTCGGGACAGAATTCCACCAACCGATACGGGACAGAATGCCAACGTTTTCGGGACGGAAGAAAAATCATATCATTGTATTTTCTGAAATCGGAAAACAACGATAATGGGACAGAAGAAAATCTCTTTCAGGAAATTACTGGACACAGGAGAAAACAACTTTTAT
>JAFGLL010000095.1 GCA_016928095.1 Thermoplasmatota archaeon | reverse complement strand
TTCACATCTCACCGACCAGATTCGAACTTAGCAAATTCACCAGATAATTATATTCTCATTTGATTTTGCGCAAGTTGAGTGCTTAAGGACCGATCATGATAAAAGCCTAACACTCAATTGTAAGAAGGACCTGGGTGGGGCTACCATTTATTCCTCATCCATTTCCGGTGGTCCCGTTAAAGGCGGTTCATTTTCGATAAGTGAGGGCCCCTCATCAGGTTCCTTTTTCTCTTCCACCGGAGGTGGGGGGGGAGGTGAAGGGGTCGATGGTTTCACCGGGGGCTTCTTCCTGCCCATGAGAACTACGTATATCCCGGTTCCGACCAGGAGGGTAAGGATTAAGGCTTCGACGATGATGAACCAGACCGGGGCGGTCTCTTTGGCCTGGACGAGCGCTTGAAGGAATCCCGATATAGTTGTGAGGACGAACAGGACCGCACCTGTCCAGCCCACGTATTTGTGGATGTTGCGGGAGGGTTTCTTGTGCTTCATGTTCTTCGTATACTTGAAATAGAAGCCGACCCCAAGAGCAAACAACGACACTAAAAGTGTCAGCGGCCCTACCCATGAATGGGGTACTCTCAGGTGGACCCCTGTAGAGTTCTCGACCATTATGACCCCAAGCACGGTTCCCGCGACAGCGAATATCACTGCGGCGGTCATCACCCACATGTGGAACTTGAAGAACGATTTCCACTTCCTTCTGTAGAGAACAATGGTCGCGAGGACCATTCCTCCCACGCCCAATGTCATGAACATCGCATGGATGGGCCAGAGCTTCACAACGTCCTCGCTGGTCGTCTCACCGGATCCGATATTTATGGTCCCGTATCCGACCTTGTCGTGCTTTGCATTGAAATCGTCCGAGGCGCTGGTGGCCCAGATCATCTTCAAAGGAGTGCCGTTCGTCGGTATTGGATTATCATAGCGGTCCCCGGTGACGAGCTTCCTCACGAATTCGATGGTCGAGACTCCATTGATCTCCTTCCCTCCGAAATCCAGGATGTCGTTCGTTCCTCCCTGGTCCGAATCTGCAGGATGCGGCCCTATCGGACCGGTGGAATATGCGTCCACGACCATGACCGTGCCGTCATCCTCAACCCAGCCGAATATCATGTCGGAATCCGCCATGGCGGTGGAATGATCAATGCCGATGGACACCCAGCCAGTAGTCTTCCCTACCATAGCAAAGTAGATCTTGTCCTCGTGGACCTTCCAGTGAAGCTCCACGATACCGTCCCCGAAGGTCCCGTTGAAATCATACTCGCCGTCGGTTATGATCCCGTCCAGGTCACCGGAGATGTCGTCATCGTCATCATCGGGTATCTCCGGGCCCATTGTAAGGGTACCTATACCTCTTTTGGAATGAGAATCACTGAAATCGTCCGTCTCTCCGAATGCCCACATTATCTTCATCGTCCCCGCGGTCGGGATGTCCTTGTCGTATGCATCCCCGGTTGCCAGTTTCCTCGTGAATTCGATGGTCGTGTGGCCATCGATCTCCGTTCCGTTGTAAGCGATCAGGTCCTTCGTGCCACCGAGATGGGTGTCCGGAGGATGTGGACCAAGGGGTCCCGTGGAGAATGCATCAAGAACGTTCACCTTCCCGTCGTCCTCCACCCATCCGAGGATCACATCGGAGTTGTTCATCTGGTCCTCCGGATCGAACCCGATGGAGATCCATCCCGTGGTTGCAGCCACTATCGCCATGTCTATGCTGTCCCCTATGATCGTCCAGTGAACGCGGAAGTTCTCGAAATCGAAGGTGGCAGAATCCTCGTATTCCCCGGCCGTGACGATACCATCGAGATCCTGGTTCGGAACCGGTTCATCCATGTAGAGGAGAAGGGTCCCGGAACCCCTATCGGTGTGAGTGTCCTCGTAGTTGTCGGTAGACCCGGTCCCCCAGATGATATTGATCGACCCTTCAGTTGGGATATCCTTGTCGTAGGTGTCTCCGGTGGAGAGAGCCCTCTTCAGTTCTATGGTGGTCCAACCACCCGACTCTGTCCCATTGTAGGATGAGACATCGGATGTTCCGCCAAGCTGGGTATCCGGCGGGTGGGGGCCGTAATCGCCTGTCGAGAAGGTGTCGAGAACATGCGGGATACCGCTCCCGTCCACCCACCCGAAGAGCATGTCCGCATCCTTCATGTAACGGCTTGGTTCGAACCCGATCGACAACCATCCGGTGGTCTGGGCCCTGAGACCGAGGTCGATGGAGTTGTTGAATATCTTCCAGTATACCTCGAACATACCTCCGCCGAAGGTCTGGGAATCATCATACTCATTAGCGGCGATCATACCGTCCATCTCTCCGGTCGGCTCGGGTTCCGGCTCCTCGCCACCACTGGAACGTATCATCCAGGTGGTCGTACCTCTCCTTGTGTGAGCTGCCGATGGATCGTCCGAATCCGACAATGCCCAGATCAACGTCATGAGCCCGGTTGTCGAGATATTCCTGTCCTTGGTATCCTCTGTGGAGAGGTTCCTCTTGAACTCGATTGTGGTCCAGCCTCCGTATTCGGTCCCATTGTAATCCAGTATATCATCGGTGCCCCCCTGGGCAGTGTCGAGAGGGTGAGGGCCCAGCGCTCCCGTTGAGAACATGTCCTGAACATGCGCTATTCTGTCCCCATCGACCCAGCCAAGTATCATATCCGCCTGGGCCATCTGACTTGTCGGGTCGATCCCGATCGAAATATATCCAGTGGCTTCCGCCTTCATGGCGACGAATATCATATCGCCCGAAACGTTCCAGTGAAGCTCGAAACGGTCGGAATCGAATTTGGTGGAATTGGTGTATTCCCCTGCAGTGATGATCCCATCGAGATCGGATTCGTGCGGAGGCGGAGGTGGCGGGGGTGGAGGAGGCTCGGACATCGATAGGTTCCATATTGCGGTGCCTCTCCTCGAATGGGTCGCGGTCACGTCATCCGTGGGTCCCACCGCCCAGATCAAAGTGACCTCTCCATCCGAAGGGATGGTCCTGTCATAGGTGTCGGGAGTGGTCAGGTTCCTCTTGAACTCGAAGGTCGTCCACCCTGAATCTTCCGTCGCGTTGTATGCTAAAAGATCGAAGGTTCCACCCAGGTCCTCGTCCCTCAGATGGGGGCCGGTGGTGCCTGTGGCATAATGGTCCTCGGCGTATGATGATCCGGTCGAGAAGCCGCCGAATATCATATCGGCATCCTTCATCATCTCCGTCGGATCGATCCCGATGGAGATGTAGCCTGTCGTCTCAGCCCTCATCCCGACGTAAACGACGGACCCGTTGATCCTCCAATGTAGTTCGAACCTGTCGATGTCGAATTTGGTCATGTTCCCGTACTCGGTTTCATTTATCACCCCATCCAGTTCATTGGATGGTGGGGGGGGGGGCGGTGGAGGAGGAGCGGCATCCACTCTCCAGGTATCATAGCCCACCTTCGTATGCTTCGCTGCCAGATCATCGGATGTGCTGTATCCCCATATGATGTTCATCGTTCCGATCATGATGTCCTTGTCGTTTGGATCCCCCGTGACGAGCGCGCGCCTCATCTCGAAATGGGTCCAACCCCCGGATTCGGTGGCATTGAACGCATCGATGTCATTGGTCCCGCTGGCGAGGTCAGTGTCCAGGACATGCGACGTGGTCGTCGTAGCGTAATGGTCTTCGGCGTAGGCCCTGGACCCTTCATATCCTCCCATCAGGAAGTCAGCGCCCAGCATCATGGACGTTGGCGAGATCCCGAGGGAAACCCATCCCGTCGCGAGTACCTTCATACCGATGGTGATGTTGGTCTCATTGACCTTCCAGAAAAGCTGGAAATTCCCTCCATCGAACGTGGTGCTGTTCGAGTATTCTCCATCGGTGATGACACCGTCGAACTCATCCGAGACCGGTGGAGGTGGCGGGGGTGTCCCGTCCAGAGTGATCGTCGTATATTCGGCATCGTCGTGTTCGTCGGTCCAGTCATCGCTATCCTTGTGTGTCGCCCACATTACCTTCATCTTGGTGCCGTTGACGAACTTCTTGTCGTAGGGATCGCCCGTGGACATGGCCCGCTTGAACTCAACCGTCGTCGTACCCGAGACCTCTGTAGCGTCGTATTCATCGATATCGAAGGTCCCACCGGAGAACGTTGTATCCTCCGGATGGTTACCGACGTCATTCGTACACCATGCGTCATAGATGTACGGTGTCCCGGCGTCAACTCCTCCGAAGATCATATCCGAGTTGGTCATGATGTTGACAGGGTCCAGACCCAGGCATAACCATCCTGTCGCTTCTGCTCTCATTCCGATGAAGATCGTGGACCCCGTCGTCGTCCAGAACAGTTCGAACTTCCCTTCGTCTATGTTTATCGAGTCCTCGTACTCCGTGGGACCGATCGTACCATCGATAGTGGGGTCCGCACCGGAAACCTCTTCAGTTGCATTGTTCAACACTAATCCTGAAAGTAAAAAAAGACCTGTCAATAGATATGTGGCAAACCGATCGAAATGACCAGTCTCATTTTCTCCTACAGGCTCTCTCTTTTTCGGAGAATGGGTCTGCATAACGACACCTCTATCGGGAAAAAACCTGGATCGGTACCCCGTTCCGGTCCTTCATGGACATTATTGTAGCATATATTAATGATTACCAATGATTTTACAAATCAATTTGTAACCGCTGGATATACCTGTTGGACTCTTTTGTCATTCTTTCGTTTGTGGTCGTGAGTTCGGTCATGACATGATTGACAGAGTTCCGGGGAGGAATTGGAGGTCCCCAGGACATCCCCAACTCTTAATGAATATGGACCACGTCATCTTCGTGTCAGAGAAAGAGATAGGACCATATCCGGGGCATCCATGGGTCCTATGGAGGAAATGGCATGCGACCTGCTGGTTGGTTGATACTGACGATAATCCTGCTGGTAATTACCGTGGGCGGAGTATTCCTCACGGGGAACGAGGTGATCGGTGCCATCGGGACGGGATCGCTCATAATCACTGTATGGTTCACATTGAACAGCACGGAGAATATGAACGAGGACACCTGATCAAGAATTCCATCCACCGCCACTCCGGGTGTCCGGCTGCTAACGTGAAAGCGGAGGAGGAACCGCACTCCATTGACAGGTATATTTAGTACTATTTTGTTCATGCATGATCGGAAGGTGCCCGATATGGGGGACGAAGAAAAGACCGGCAGGGATTTCATCAGGGAGATCATAGATGAGCATGACCGGACCGGCAGGTTCCAGGGAAGGGTCCATACAAGGTTTCCCCCGGAACCCAACGGATACCTCCACATCGGCCACGCAAAATCCATATGCCTGAACTTCGGGATAGCATCGGAGTACAGGGGGAAATGCAACCTCCGTTTCGACGACACGAATCCCACCAAGGAAGAGGAAGAATACGTCAATTCCATCATCGAGGACGTCAGGTGGCTGGGTTTCGACTGGGAGGACAGGCTCTTCTTCAGCAGCGATTATTTCGGGATGATGCACGACCGGGCGGTGGACCTTATAAAGAAGGGGGAAGCTTACGTGGACGACCTGGATGCGGCTACCATCTCCGAATATCGGGGGACACTGACGACCCCCGGAAGGGAGAGCCCCTATCGCAACAGGACAGTGGAGGAGAACCTGGACCTCTTCGCAAGGATGAGGGCGGGGGAGTTCAATGATGGTGATAAGGTCCTCAGGGCAAAGATCGACATGGGGCACCCGAATATGAACATGAGGGATCCCGTTATGTACAGGATACTCCACGCAAGGCACCACAACACAGGAGATGAATGGTGTATCTATCCCATGTACGACTGGGCCCACGGATTGGAGGATTCCATAGAGGGCATCACCCATTCCATCTGTACGCTGGAGTTCGAGAACCACAGACCCCTGTATGACTGGTTCCTGGATGAGCTTGGTGTGTACCACCCACAGCAGATCGAGTTCGCAAGATTGAACCTGACCTTCACGGTGATGTCCAAGAGGAAGCTTCTCGAGCTGGTAAAGGGCGGGTATGTCAATGGATGGGACGATCCGAGGATGCCCACCATCTCCGGAATGAGGAGGAGGGGGTACCCGCCGTCAGCGATCAGGAACTTCTGCGGGAGGATAGGGGTGGCCAAGATCAACTCAACCATAGCCCTGGAGCTTCTGGAGCACTCCGTCCGCGAGGAGATGAACAGGAGCTGCCCCAGGTACATGGGTGTTCTCGATCCGTTGAAGGTGGTGATCGAGAACCTGCCCGATGACCACGAGGATTGGATGGATGTCATCAACAATCCGGAGGATCCCTCTGCCGGGACGAGGAAGGTACCCTTCGCAAAGGAATTGTACATCGAGAGGGAGGACTTCATGGAGGACCCACCCAAGAAGTTCTTCAGGCTGGCCCCTGGCAGGGAGGTCAGGTTCAGGAACGCTTACCTGGTGACCTGTACCGATGTGATGAAAGAGGGAGGGGAGGTGAAGGAGCTAATATGCAGGGTGGACCCGGATTCGAGAGGAGGGGACGCCCCTGACGGGAGAAAGGTTAGGAGCACCATCCACTGGGTATCTGCCAAGCATGCTCTGGATGCAGAGATCAGGCTCTACGACAAGCTCTTCACGGTGGAGGACCCCATGGGAGAGGAAGGAGAGTTCACCGAATACCTGAACCCCGGGTCGCTGGTGGTCAAGAAAGGTTGCAGGGTGGAGCCCGCGGTCGGCGGATTGAACACGGGGGACCGTTTCCAGTTCGAGAGGCTGGGGTATTTTACGATCGACCCCGATACGAAAGAAGGCGATCTTATCGTGAACAGGACCATAACCCTCAAAGACACATGGGCGAAGGTGCAACAGCAGAATGTATGATCTCCAGATCGCAGTTCACGTGTCCGAAGGTCTGTAAAGGAACAGTTCCTTGACTGTGAAAACGGGCGATCCCAGGTCCTTTTTTAAAGTGCCCCATCCGACCTTTCCAAGCAGGAGGAAGATGAACAGCGTGAACAACGAGATCGTGGAGAGGCCCCATATCCCGTCAACGGCAAACCGTCTTACATCCAGGAAGAAGAGCGTCATGTGGACAATCGATAGAAGGAACACCAGGAACGTTCTCGTTCCTCTCTTGTCGGGAAGAAGGAGCATCAGGAACAGGAACCTCACGGTTAAAAGCCTCAGGCCTATGAACAGCGCGAAAGGGACACCTGACCATCCGACCCTCTCCTCCCAATCATACCCCAGCCTGTTCTCTATGTAGAACAGCAGGATGGTGAAGAATATGGTCAGGATCGAAGGGACGGTCCATGTCAGGACTATGGCGATAGTATCGGACATCGAGATGCCGAAATGGTCGAAAAGGCTGCTGACGAAGGAATAACCCCTTGTGGCATGGAAGGAATAGATATATAGGTAATTGTCAAAGATGAAGATGGGCAGGACGAGTCCGGCCACAAGTATCCCGACATATACCATTGCTTGCTTCCTCGGCATCCTGAATACGTTGTCGGCATAGAACACCGTCATGAACTTGGAACAGGTTGCCATAGCCACCAGGTGATGCGAGATAGATCTCCGATGCTTGGCTGCAAGTAGCGCTGCCATCATGAACATCAGCACCAGCAGGTTAGTCGTTCCGTTCATCGTGTATACACGGTGCGGAGCGAATACGTTCAGCATGATGAGAGGGAATAGATACCATCTCGTCTTTAAACAGTATATCAGGACCATTACGACGAAAGAGAGCTCTAGCAGGTACACCACGCCTATCAGTTCGATCCCGGTCAGGTCCCCGATGAAGTGAAGGCCACCCAGAATGAACATCGCAAGAGGCGGATAAGGCGAGCATTCCTCCTTTTCCCAGTAACTGGCTTCCCTCCCGTTCAGGTCGACCTTTTCCTTGGTATACATGTCCAATGGATCGTTCAGGACCACTTTCCCGGTGTAGTTGTCTGCAAAGAAATCCCCTCCAAGGTTTTCCTGCCTGTTCATTCTGCCGAGATCGATGACCTCCCCTGGAATGAACCAGACCCTTACAATAAGGATGAAGAGGATCGTGAGTACAATTACCAGGGTCTTCATCTTCTTCGAAGCAAAAAGCAGCTTTCGGTCCATCCTCCAGAGAATTCCCTTGGGGGCCCCCAATCTGAGAGGTTCCATTCACTCCTCCTATGAATTCAGATCCTTTCAATCTATATATGGATGACCTCATTGATATTAGAAGGTTGTCCATCGTGACCCGTTGAGGAAATGGAAAGAGGAGGGGTCTCCGGTGGAGACAACAAAAATCTTATATCCAATATCTTCATTGACCGGTCTCACCAAAGCCAAGTTATGCTCCCGTAGTGTAGCGGCCAATCATGCTGGCCTCTCGAGCCAGCGACACGGATTCAAATTCCGTCGGGAGCACTTTATTATTTTTATCTTATTGGCGTGCTCCCTTCCCGTATGGATCTCTTCTCGTCAATTCCAATTCGCATGCAGAAATCCATACTCGAGACCTCTGAGATACGATAAAAACTGAAGAATAAATTGATCAATGCAGTTTTTATCTGATGTCGATGCTAGAATGATCCGTTGCTCACGTCCCAAACATCGACATTCCGTCGGGAGCACTTCCCCTTTTCAGCCTAATTACGGCATACGGGAAGTTCTCCCGATCCCGCAGATCGATCAAGCATCCATCGGGTCGAGGTCCAAGGAACAACCTACAACTTACACACATGTGGTCACGTTGGCCGGACCTGGACCTCGTCCGATAATTGTAGCGTTCACTTGGCATCCGGTATGTTGTTGTATATGAAATCGATGCCTTTCTGAGTTATCTTGTACCTTCCCTGCTTCCTGCCGTGGACCAACAATCCCTTCCCGTCCTCGGACATCTTCCTCAGGAAGTAGCTCAGGTTCTTGGGGGTCTTGATCTTCAATTTGCCATAAAGCGGCGGGAGGTCCATCGCCCTGAACTCTCTGTTCCTATCCACCTTGTTCAGATAGTACCCCATCAGAAGGACCCTCTGGTTCTCCCTCTTGGGAGCCTTCAGCTTGAAGATCTCCTCCAGGGTCAAATCCTTCATGTCGACCCTGTCCTTCCTTGGTATCTTCTTCGGTTTCACCTTCTTCTTGGGTTTCGGACCGGGCTTCTTCTTTCGGCCAGGCTTCTTCCTTCTCTTGGCTGTCTTCCTGTCGGCCAGCTTCCTTGGCTTCTTCAGGTCTTTATCCAGGACTTTCCTCAGCTCATTGAAGGCTTTCTTGACGAATTTCTTGTCTCCAGCCAATTCTATTACCATATCTTCTCCTTTTATCTTAACCTTGTACATTTCCTCGTTCATCATTTCACCACCGGGTCATCCTGTGTCAATCAATGGCGAACCTTATATTTAAAATAATAATATAATTCACAGGTCTTTCCACAATAAATTATGGTAAAAATGAAAGATAAATGGTCGTTCTCTCGCTCAGAAAGACCTTCCAAGCCCCACTGCATGCACCCCATTTTGTAGCTCCTTTTCGCTCATTTGACCGGGATATGGAGGAGCGCATCGATCCTACCAGCGTGAACTATTACCATGATTACAAGAGTTCAAGAAGCATTGGAACGTAAAGTACGATATGATCCAGGGTCATGAAATGATCGCGATGAGGTACCGAAGTGTCCACGCCCACAAAAGAGAGCATACATCGATACCCAAGATATGAGGTGGTCGCTTTTCGGGTGACAATGGGGAAAATCGATCTGAGGGGGACTGGAATGAGATCCTTTCTTTTCTTCCTATCCTTCGGGATCACTTGGCGACGACGATCAACTGGAATGTCATCTTATCATATCCCTCCTTTTTCGTGACAACCTCGATCGTACCCTTCAGAACCCCTAGGGGAAGGGAGATCCCCGCGAGAGAAAAGGGGGGATATGTTGCGCCCCAATGTTGTGTGCGTCCGGTCTGCTCAGTTATATTGCAGCCTGATATTGTGACATCGACATTCACCATTTTACTGTTGTAATTGTCCCAGACAACGATCATCAATTCGGGATCGGTCAGAAAAACAACATTCCGTTGCCATGGTATCATTGAGATCCGGGATATCTCCGGTTCGGATATGGTTGCCATGATAGCCCCCCGAGAGATCACACCAAGGACCAACAACACCGCTATGATCGTCAATATGGAGTAAAGGGGAATTCCATTCCTGGAACAGAAGCGATCCATATGTTGCAGTGCTTTTTTCATATTGGATACCTCGTTAGAATTTCTCCGATCCCTTCACTCCTCCTTAAGGTCTGTCAATATTGTTGTTTTGTCCTCGATTCTTTGGATCTTATATATCGCAATCCCCAATAATGCAATCGGTATGGGGATCAATAGAACATCGGGCCCATTGAGGAATGATATTATGAAGGGGATCTTTTTGAACTCGATGGTAAAATCCGATCGATCTGTTGTAATGAATGTTCTCGGCGTATGATCGGATCTGACATAGTATTCAACCCGGATCGTGTATGTATGATGTCCTACAAGGTTTACATTGAGATCGAACCATACGTCATCGACGCTCAATTCTTCTCCGGGATCGATCTCCCGACCAATTGAGCCATTTCCAAGGGTCCACGAGTAAAAATAATCTCCCACCTGCTCCCAATCCATATGAACGGCCACACTTATTATAGTGACAGCAAGATCCATTTTATTGCTTACAATTATAATGGGTGAGATCAAGGATTCAGAGACCCCCACACCATTGTCATTGTATTGAATGATCAGGTCCTTATCCCAGGAACACTGAACCTCCAGGTCTTGATCATCACTTGATGCATTCGTGTTCAATGGTACAATGAGCAGAAGGGGTATCATTGAAAACAATACTATACTACCGATCATCCATCTGCCATTGGATATGGATGAATCCGTTCCCATCTCCTTTTTTGGATCATGTCCATTATTGTTGTCGGTCATTATCACACCTGTATCCCTGAGTCTGATATCCACACATCCGGGTTCGTATTACAATCAAAATAGAAAACATACAGCATGATCGCATTGATCAGAGAATATACGAGGAGAATTAGGAACTGGCGTTGCCGTGTTGAGAAGCCCGCTGCCAGAACGATGTAAAGGAACGGAAACTCATGAACGAAGAATTTGGTGCTGAAAGCTCCGCTCATGGGTTCGTAACTATTCATCAATATGCATGGAAGTATTATTGTTATCGAAAATATCGAGGAGAAGAGTAGGATCAATGTCCTGGGATCTTTGTGAAGCCAGATCCGGTGTGTTCCCCAGAGGATACCAAGTAACAGGATAGGCATGGCTACAAGTCTGATGATATTCTCGGGAAATATCTGTGCACCGATCACTGAGGATTCCCAGTCAACAGGTATGAGAGCGTCATGTACCAGCAAAAATAATTCCCTGTCATTGGGAAAGATATTCCTCCATTTGATGACACCGACACCATGTTCACTCGAAAACATGAATGAATTGAGCCAGGGGAGAAATATCAGGGCGATCAGACAGAACGCAATGGAGACCTTTATGATCTGCCATTTATTGATATTCACGTATCTTTTCAGATCATCTATCAAGATACGAGCCTTTGATCTTATCTTAATTTCGAGTAGATGTTTGCTGTCCTCATTCTTTACTTTTTCCTTGATAATGTCCCTTAATCCGAAAAAGTGGTAAAGGAGATAGAATAGGACCAAGGCCATGATGTGAAAAAAGGAATAGTAATGGATGTAAAGGGATAATGCGCCGATCAGAGTGAAAAGGATGTAATAGCGCAAATGGTTCTTCTTCATGATCTTCAAAAACAAGTATGTGACCAAAAGGGTAACAAGGGTGAACAAGCTGTAACTCGTGGCACACTGTGAATACATTATCATTGTGGTGGAAATGGAAAAGATGAAAGCGGAATATAGAGCAGTTCTCTTATCGAACAGTTCCTTGGCCAGAAGATACATCGGTATAATGGACAGCGAACCCGCCATCATCGAATGGAAACGTGCCCAGAAGGGTGAAGTGTTTACCATTGTGACCTTGACCATCATATAATAGAGCGGTGGATGTACATCAAGTTTCGAAGAGTGGATTATTCCCAAGAAAGATTTCTCACCCATCCATACATCGAAGAGCTCGTCCCACCAAAGAGGGTGAAAGGAGACCCTGTAAAATCGTAGGAACGTTCCGGCTAGGAAAATAAGAATGATGATCTGATTCTCTTTTAGGAAATGGTTGACCTCAGATAACGATCCATTATGACCTTTCTTTATATGGGAGGTGATATCCGTATTTCCGTCACTCCTGTGGTTTCCAAATCACGATCCTCACTATAACAGTTTTCTTTTCACGTGAGTTTATGTCAGATCGAATCCTTGAGGAGGGTGAGTATTTCGTGTGTCGCCTGTATTTGTACGACTGAACTAATATTTTCGCACCATATTGGAAAAGCGTTTCGTTTTTCGAAGACAGTCAATATCGCCGATCTTGCTGATGAAGTGAAGACATGATTTGTAAATCAATATTCAATTGTCCTGTTCGGAGATTCTCCTCCAACATGTTCTAAAAAGGATCCCGATCCGATCCACAATTAGGATCCTATGGATCCGGATCTACACCAGTGCGCATGGATCTTCATTACAGATCAATGATCTGTATAACACCACTCCATGAACAAAGGTCTATCAAAGCTCCCCGTCATAGCACCGGCCTCCGGGAATGAATGTACGGTTACTGTTCCATTCAATTTATATCACAACAGGGCCATGGATACCTCGGGAGTGAGCAAGATGAAGATCGCGACCTTTCTCTCTGTCGTAATGCTCGTATCGATCACCTTTCTTGCCGGGTGTTTGACACCGAATGAGGGGGACAGGGACCCCCCGGGGTACGAAACCAGATACACCGGAATGAACGAACTCGTGAACATCTCCAACGAATTCTCCTTCGATATGTATCGAGGACTCGTGAACGGAGATGATAATGTCTTCTTCTCACCGTATTCCATAGTGATAGCCTTAGGCATGGCGTACGAGGGTGCCAGAGGGGAGACAGCGATAGAGATCCAGAGCGTGATAGATCTCCCCGGGGATAACGAGGCGAGGAGGGAGATGGTAAGGTCCCTCCAGTCACAATTGAACCCCGAAGGGATGAACTACGAACTCAGCACTGCCAACGCTTACTGGCTGAGGGTCGGAGAGGACCTGAACGATGAATATCAGGATACCATCGAGAACGATTATCTCGCAGGAGGACAGGACCTCGATTTCGTGAACGATGCTTCGGGTTCCGCAGACACGATTAACCAATGGGTCGAAGGTGAGACCAACGGAAGGATCAAGGACCTCATCTCTCCATCGATGATCTCGGCGGACACATACCTCATCCTCACCAACGCCATCTACTTCAAGGCAAACTGGAGGTGGCAGTTCGACGAGGACGCCACGCTGGAGAGGAAGTTCTATTTCACCGACGGCAGTTCCGAAATGGTCGACACGATGAACATGTGCGACGAGGATATTGACCTGAACTACGCCGAGAACGACGATGTCCAGCTTCTCCAGCTTCCCTACAAGGACGAGGAACTCTCGATGTACATCCTGCTTCCGAAGGAGAATGATATCTCCTTCCTGGAGTCGGAACTCACCAGTGATTACCTCAACGATCTGAAATCGGACATGTACGGGGAGTGGGTGGATGTCTACCTTCCCAAATTCAAGTTCGAGCAGAAGTACACCCTGAACGACCCTCTCATCGCTCTTGGGATGGAGAAGGCGTTCGATCCCAACGAGGCCGATTTCAGCGGGATCAAGGAGAGCGGGGACCCGCTCTTCATAAGCCGTGTCATACATCAGTCCTTCGTTGAGGTGAACGAGGAAGGAACGGAAGCTGCCGCTGCAACGGCCGTGATAATGGAAAATAGCGCTTCTCCTATCGGGGGAAGCGAACCTCGACCGGTCGAGTTCAGGGCGGACCATCCGTTCATATTCTTCATAGAGCACAAAGAAACGGGACAGATCCTGTTCATGGGGAAAGTCGAGGATCCGACAGTTTGAAAAGATCAAGAAATTTCATAGAATGATTTACAGTCTTTCAAAGAAGACAAACAAAAGAAAATCATGGAGAGTAAGAAAATGAAGATACAGGGAGCCATTGGGGTAGCACTGTTGATATCGGTCGCTTTTATAGCGGGATGCCTCGATAATGGAGATATTGAGAAGGACCCCCCCGGATACGAATCCATATACGTTCCCATGAACGATCTCGTGAATTCATCAAATGAGTTCTCTTTTGATATGTACAGACAGCTTTTGAACGGAGACGATAACATCTTTTTCTCTCCCTATTCAATAACGATCGCATTGGGAATGGCTTACGAGGGTGCAAGGGGAGAGACAGCATCTGAGATGCTGGATGTCATAGAACTCCCGGAAAACGATCTGGAAAGGAGAGCTATGGTCCGATCGTTACAATCACAGTTGAATCCTGGTAATACCAATTACCAGTTGAGTACGGCCAACGCTTATTGGCTAAGACAAGGAGAAGACCTGAATGATGATTATCAGAACACCATTGAAAACGATTATCTTGCAGGTGGTCAAGAGTTGAATTTTGCAGGGGATGCCTCCGGATCTGCAGATACGATCAACGAGTGGGTGGAGGCTGAGACCAATAACAGGATCAAGAACCTCATCACTCCTGACATGATAGATCCATTGACATATTTGATATTAACAAATGCGATCTACTTCAAAGCCGATTGGAAATGGCAGTTTGACGAAGAAGCGACTCAGGAGCATAAATTTTATCTTTCAGATGGTACCAGTACATATGCCGATCTGATGAATATGTGCGATAAGGATTTCGATCTGAACTATGCGGAAAATGATGATGTTCAGATGCTTCAGCTTCCTTACAAAGATGAGGAACTATCCATGTTCATACTTCTACCAAAGACCGATGATATTTCAGCTTTGGAAACAGATCTGGACTGGGATTATTTCGATGATCTCAAGTCAGATATGTATGGTGAATGGATCGATGTCTACCTTCCAAAGTTCAAATTCGAACTAAGATATGAGATAGTACCAGATCTGTCGGATCTTGGAATGCATCTTGCTTTTGGGTCCGGTGCCGATTTCAGCGGGATCAAGGAAAGTGGAGAGTCAGACCTATACATCAGCGATGTCGTCCACCAATCGTTCGTGGAGGTGAATGAGGAAGGTACAGAGGCCGCAGCCGCTACTGCAGTGGTTATGTCAAAAAAAGGTGGTGGAAGCGAACCGGAGCCCGTGGAATTCAGGGCGGACCATCCGTTCATATTCTTCATAGAGCACAAGGCGACTGGACAGATCCTGTTCATGGGGAAGGTGGAAAATCCTAACAATTGAGCCAGGTTCAAGTCAGGATTACATGAATATTATATTCGATACTAAACTGTACTAATTATTTTATATAAAATCCATTTCGATCGACCTGTATGGAACCTGACCGCCAAAAGCGATCAGTGGCACAAGCGTGGTCCCTGCTATTACTTTTCTTCTTTATAATGCCGTCAGTGGTTCTCATACCGCTCTCGTCGGAGGGAGATCCTCATGAGGACGATGTGGATCCGTATCTTCAGGAAGAGGGTCTCCCTTCAAGATCAGAAGCATACTCCGCTCATGTCGAAGTCTTCATGGACCCCGAGAAATTCGTCATATCGAACAAAGGTTCCCATTCCATCGATCTTCGGTTCGAGGAATACTGCGGAACGAGTGCCACCATCACACGGATCGAGGCGGACCTTTTCGATCCCTTTGGAGAGCTGGTTCTCGATCTCCCTGACCGGAACTTGAACGGATTTGATGTCCCCGCCGCAGGGAGTAATACCTACAATTATCTGATTTATATCTCAAAACAGAAGTTCAACGATCTCAGAGGGCTTGGACTTACAAGACTGGAACTCCATGTCAAAACGACCTGTAAAAGCTTTAGTGGGGGCATTTTTACACTGGATCAGGTGTTCCCAGCCGAGATCGGATCCAGGATAGCTCTGATAGTGAACAGCGAGCTGTACGATGGCATCAAGGATAACCTTGACAGATACCAGAAAGATATCAAGGACCAGTTCAGCGCGACCTTCTTTCTGCACAAGGGAATATGGAGCAACCCTGAATCCCTCAGGAACCTCCTCATAGACGAATGGGAGGATGAGCATATTACCGGGGCTATCCTGATAGGGGATATGCCCTACGCCACCTGGGAGTTGATCCATGATACCAGCACTGAACCATGTCCCATTCCGATATTCTACGAGGACCTCGACGCGACCTTCGCAGATACCGATAGCAACGGAAGGTACGACAAGCGTTACTGGGGGGACAATGACGGACCCGAGATATGGGTAAGCAACTGGTTCATGCCCTTGATGACGATCCCTTCGGAGAACCTCGATCCATGGGGGACAGGTTCTACCGGTGGACTCAACGGCTGGTACTACAACGACACATCCATGTCAGACCTCGTCTCGCAGAGAATGGACCCCCTTATGGACCTGAACCTCAACCAGTCCTTTCTTCCTCCCGGGGTGGATGCAGATAAGTTCTCCATCAAATGGACCGGGGAGATCATCGCGAACGAGTCGGAGCACGTTGAATTCTCACTCGAGGTCGCCGGAGGAGCGAGACTTTACATCGATAACACGCTTCTCATCGACCAGAGGACCGGGTCGACTAACACAGCGATCAATTGGGAAGCAACAAAGTATCTCACCAAAGGTTCACACGACATCCTGCTCGAGTACTACAAATGGGATGGTGGATACCTGAACAACGGTTCATTGTTCCTTGGCTGGGATTCCCCAAAGATCAAGATAGTGAACTACAACGATTATCTTAAAAAGACCCATCTCTACCATACCGGAAAGCTCGGTCAACCCGAAAAGGGACTCCTCTTCATGGATTACCCCTACGGGTATCAAAGCAAGATGCTCGAACCGATAAGGGACCAGCTACTCTATCCGCTATACGGTGGATCCCTTGTTGTCGGCGGAGGCAAGAACACCACCAATGCCTGGGAATACCTGGATTATCTGGAACCCGGATATGAACTCCTGTCGATCTGGTCCCATGCGGGGGGTAGGGCCCATCAGTTCCAACCCCCTTCGGATACCACATACCCTTACACCGGGGTCTATTACGCAGACATCAGAGGGATGAACGGCTCCACCATTACCCTGATATGGGGATGTCACGCTGCCGATTTTGGGGATACCGGGTATGTATGGTCCTCCGATATTGACCAGAACCTTGCCATCAACTACGCATTCAATACAAAATACGGCCTTGTCTCGGCCGGCTGCACCCGTTCCTACGGAACGACATTCAGAGAGACCTTCCACGCTCTCAAGAACAGGTCTGCCATTGGTGACGGCTATCTGGCATACAAGGACTACTCCTATAATCGATCCCTTAGAATACGTACTGATCCCAACATCGGTTTGGACATGTGGATCGACGACGAAGCCCTCTTCGGGGATCCATTCGTCACTTCCGATCACATTCCTGGCGACCTTTCGATCGTTATGAACGACGGTAGGAAGTTCGTGAACGATACCCGGGTGACCCTCCATCTCTATTCGAACGATCCGGGAGAGATGAGCCTCAGGAACGAAGGTGGTGAATGGACGGATTGGGTGCCTTTCGCACCGACGATGGAATGGGACCTTAGCATTGGATTCGGTTTTGGAAAGGTCTATTTCAGGATGAGGAACGGGTTCGGACCCGGATGGACAGATGCCTCAGCGACAGTTGGCTACGACACCCTCCCTCCTGAGCCTGTAACTGTCACTATAAATGATGGAGATACTTACACCAGCATCTCTTCCATCATATTGAACATCAATGTCGTTGACGATCTATCCGGTCCTGAGAAGGTCAGGACCAGCAGAGATGGGGTCTCATGGTCCGGATGGGGGGAATTCTCACCTTCGTTCTCCTTCGATATCGGAAAAGGAGATGGAAAGAAATACGTTTACATCCAGGTCATGGACGGTGCCGGACATTTCAGCAAAGTGGCTTCTTCCTCGATAATCCTGGACACCGTAGCACCAATGACCCATCTGGAGGTTGTAGGGGAGGAAGGAGAGAACGATTGGTACACGGGCGGTGTTATGATCACTCTTTTCACGATCGAAGATGATGAAGTGACCACCCGTTTCATCCAGAATGGGGGGCCAGAGAGGTCCTATTCCTCTCCCCTACTATTTTTGGACAGTGGAGATCATGAGCTTCTGTACTGGTCCGTGGACCCTGCCGGAAATTCGGAGGTCCCGAGGTCCCTGGAGTTCCGAATAGACCGGGAGTCCCCGCAATGCATGGAACTGGTCATCAACGACGGAGACGAATACACCGCATCAAGAGAGATCCGGCTTGGGATCGAAGCATACGATGCGATCTCCGGATGCTCGAAGCTCTGCATCCGCTCGGATGGTTCGAACTGGGGGGATTGGATTGATCTCGATCCTTCGGTCCAGTATGAACTGGAAGGCCAGGAGGGTTTGAACATCGTCGAGGTCAGGATAAAGGATGAGGCTGGTAATGAAATGGAGCAGGCTATTGACGGATCGATCTTTCTGGACATGACACCTCCCGGCCTGATGGAGATGGAACCGTATCCCGAACAGAAGAACGTTCCTCTGGATTCATGGATCGTGGTCAATTTCAATGAAGGGGTCCTCCTCGACCCGCTCGAAGGAGATCCCATCGCCGTCTATGACGACAAAGGAATTCGAGTAAGAGGGACAGTGGACTTCTGTAACCTATCGACCATAGCAAGCTTCGAACCGAATGAACCCCTGGAACCTTTCGAGCTCTACGAGGTGGTCCTGAACTCTGCTTTGAAGGACAGAGCGGGAAACCTGATAGGATCGGATCATCTCTTCAATTTTACAACGGTAGGGGTCCCCCCTCCTGGGGTGAAAGAGGTATTCATTTTCTTTGACAACCTCAACGCGACGGTCTCATGGACCCATCCAGTGAACGAGAAGAACCATCCAATCGAAGGTTTCAGGGTCTATCGTAGGGATGAGAATACTACCTTGACAATCTTCGAGGGAGGCTCGGAGGTGAATTCCTGCATGGACAGCACCCTTGAACCCGGAAAGGTCTATTTCTACTGCATCATTGCATTCAACAGGTACGGTGAATCGGAAAGAAGCCCCGAGACCAGCCTCAAGGTACCCGGCCTTCCCGGGGAGGAGCCACCCGACGACGAACCTATCGATGTTGACGAGGAACCCATCATAGACGAAGATGGTGAAGAAAAGGGAGGGATCTTCACCAGTGTCATCGTCTCACTGGCTATATTCCTCCTCATGGCGGCCGTCGGGGGGATCCTCACTTACATTTATATCAGAAAGATAAAGACCATAGAAAAGATCCATGAAGATGAGCTAGATGGACCGTCGGATCACTGATCGAGACCGGGGGTCCGTTTGGATAGAACTCGAACAGCAGACCTGAACTTTACATCATTCTTCAAGTTCATCCAATGATGATCTCTTCCTCATGATCACTATCACCGAAACCAGGACCGAGATCGACATCAATAAGGTAACGACGATCCTCACGGATAGAAGGTAAGGGTCATTCCCATCACCTTCCCCTTTCGTACCGGAAGAATCGCTTCCCAGTAATTCCAGGTTAAAGATGGTCCATCCTCTCGAGTCCGATCCTCCCTGTCAATGGATCCGTGTATTGCTGTGATCCACCCGGTTTTCTTTGAGAAGAGTGGGAGTAGAATTGACCATTACCGGGGTCCCAGAGGAAGGGGGCCCCCAGCTTCGCGGCTGTTTGAAAGTCTCCGAACTCGTGTAAGAATATAAGAAGACCGATGGCCAGGATCACGGGGAGGTATTCCTTGACGAAGTTATGCAATTAACCTATTGATCATTGTGGTCACCGGAAAAGAAAAAAGATGAGAAGGATATCGATCACTCCACAAACCTTAAATATAAAATGAGAGCCAGATATGGTTTTCATTCCGTCAGAACCCCTTTAAAAGATAATATATCTCTTCATTCCGTAGGACAGAAAAGGCGGTGCCTCCTTGAAAAAGAATGGAGGAAACGAATATGAAGAGAAGCGAAATGATAGCATTCTGCGCCCTTATGACCATGGCACTCATGGTATCTATCATGCCGATTGCCATAGAGGGTTCGTATGCGGATGAGGAAACAAGGGCATCGACCCTTTACGTCGGCAATGACCAGACCTACAAAACCATCAACGCGGCCGTTGCCGCTGCGAGTGACGGGGATACCATCAGGATATATGCGGGAATATACCATGAGACCCTTTCCATATCCAAATCCCTGACTTTCCAGGGGAACGGCTCAGCGATCACAATAATAAACCACACCACGAGCGAGGTGATATGGTGGCTGAAAAAAGGTGGCATCACCATCAGGGATATCGGCTTCGAAGCCGGCAGGGACCTGCAGTCCTGGGCGATAAAGACCGATCCTTTCAACATCTCGGGTGGCAGTTATATAACGATCCAGCGCTGCAGTTTCAAGGATGCGCATCACGGGATCGGGTTCTACAGGGCAAATGATAATGAGGTCCTTGATTGCGTCCTTTTCAACACCCAGATCAGTTTTAGTTGGTCAAACAGGAACACAGTGAGAAACACAACGGTATACGGCGGGCCCATTTATCTGGATGCAAGCAATGACAATCTGGTAGAGGACTGCACCGTTGCCGGGTGCGATATCGACAGAGCGGCCAACATCCAGGTGGTAGGCGACAGGAATACCATCAAGGGATGCAGGGTCAACGACACGGAAGAGTATGCGATCCAGGTTGACGGTGATGAAAATACGATCATCTGCAACACCCTCATCAATAATACCTGGGGCGGAGTACTACTTTTTGACGCCTGCGAGAACCTGATCTCCAACAATATTATGAAGAAAAATGCTTACTACGGCATCCAGGCAATGGGGATCACGAGATCAAATATCATCAGATACAACGAATTCATTGACAACGATGAATATGCTGTCTATTTCGGGTCAACGGGATACACCATCAGATACAACGAGATAGCCTTCAACAACTTCATCGATAACGGCGGGGTAGACAGTCAAGCATACGATAATTACGGAACGAACGATTGGAACTCAAGCGGTGGTGGTAATTACTGGTCGGACCACACGAACTATGATGTCAATAACGATCATTTCGCTGACCAGAGCTATCAGATCGACGGGGAGGGGGGTGACAGGGACTACAAGCCCTTCGCCGGCAGACTGGTCTTCCCGAACCCGCCGGAGATTACTACCAGTGACATCACCACGGCCTATACGAACCAGAATTATTCGGTCAGATACAATGTATTCGACTGGGACACCGAAGCTTCCAAGCTGAAATGGACCCTGAACACGAATGCTTCATGGCTCACCTTCACGGGCTCATGGTTGCTCTATGGTGTACCCAATGTCTCGACATCGTCCTACTGGGTGAACCTGAGTGTCACCGACGGGGACAACATGGACTTCACCAACTTCACCCTGAAGGTCAACAACAACAACCTTGCACCGAAGATAACGACCGCGGATGTGCCGATCTGCTTCGAGGACCAGCTCTACCGCGTCGATTACGAGGCCGATGACACGGATGAACTTCACTGGGAAATGGAAACGAGTGCAGGCTTCCTTGAAATGGACCCGTCATCCGGGATCCTCTCGGGAACCCCGACGAACGACGATGTGGGCCATCACAGCGTGAAGATCTCCGTGATGGACGAATGGTCCCTCGACAGCACGGAATTCATCCTTGAGGTCAGGAACACCAATGATGCTCCGGTGATAATAACAGAGGACGTGCTGTCCGTGAACGAGGGAGAACTCTACCTCGTTGACTACGAAGCCGAAGATATCGACCCCACAATGGACACCCTCGTATGGAGCATGGGGACGGACAGCGGTTTCCTTTCCATCGATCCCTTGACGGGAGTTCTGAGCGGGACCCCGGGAGAATCAGATGCGGGCATTTACAAGGTCAACGTCACCGTATCTGACGGGATGGGAGGGATCGACGGCCGCGGGTTCGATCTCGAGGTGATACGGGTAAACAATGCTCCTTCAGCCCTTAAGGGAACATGGATGGTCATGATGGACGAGGACGGATCGGACGCCTCGCTGAATGTAAACAGTATATTCTCCGATATCGACGGGGACGAACTACAATATTCCATCAGCGGCCATGATCACGTTTCATGTACCATCTCGGATACGGGCACCATGACCTTCGTGCCGTCCCCGGACTGGACCGGAACTGTGTTCTTCACCATCATCGCAAGTGACGGGGAACTCTCTTCAACAGCCACCATCTCGGTCGAGGTCAAGAACGTCAACGACGCACCCAGGGACCCCGTTATAGAAACGGGTACGGAGGAGTTCCGGGAGGGCGGGACCCAGAGGGTTTCCGCATCCGCATTGGATATCGATATCGATGACGAGCTGACATACGAATGGAGAGTGGAGGGCAGGGGTATCGTTGGAACCGGAGAGATCATAGACCTTAATCTGCCGGCCGGCATCTATACCCTGGTCCTCAGGGTAACGGACCCATCGGGTGAATACATCGAGACATCCTTGCAGATCATGGTACTTCCGGTTGACGACCTCGTACCCCATACCGATCCACCCTCCTCCGGACATTCTATTGCACCCTATCTCCTGGGCGCGGCTCTCCTCCTGGTCGTGGCAGCCTTTGTCGTCTCTTTCTTCGTCCTCAGGAGGAGGAACCAGAGGAGGGATGATTCCAGACGAGGGAGTGATGCCTGGAAACAGGTCCTCCTTTTGGAACAGGGTCCTACCCCCATAACCGGCAAGGTACCGGGTCCGGGTACACCATCGATGCATCGCCTTGCTCCGGATCCGGGCCTTGCCACAACACATGAACAGGTGAACGGGGGAAAACTTGAAGCACATTACGCAGAGGGAGATGGTATCGTAGGCCATCCGGATGATGTGATCGATAATCTGTCGGACCTCTTCGATGAGATTATGAACTCGGAGAAGGAGGTACCTTCCAGCGAAACGCTTCTGGAACGGCTGGAAGTAGCCTATAAGGAAGGGAGGATCCCGAACGGAGACTACCGGGAGATAAAACGGAAGTTGAACAATATTGATAAATAGATAGAAGTGAATTGAAAAAAACCGAAAGGAGGTGACGGTGATGGATGATGCACTTACCCATCCGACGAGAAAGGTCCTGTATCGTTTCATCATCGAGAATCCCGGCACCTCCTTTCAATTCATCCTCAACGTTCTGAAGATCCCGGAGGGTACCCTTAGATATCATCTTGATCAGCTCCAGAGGTCAAGGAGGATCGTTAGTCAGAAGAAGGGAAAGAACCTCGTCTATTATTCCAGCTTCCACAGGGACCATCCCGAATGCCCTTCGGATCTTGACCTCAATGACAGCCAGAAGCTGCTCCTCGACCTCATTAAGGACTCTCCCGGGGTCACCCGGAAGGAGCTGCTGGTAAGGTCCAGGCTCAGCCGGAGAGAATTGAACTACTCCATGAGGAGGCTTGGAGACATGAAATTGATATGGAAGGTCGATACCGGGAACGGGCAGGGTTTCGAGGTGATCTCGAAGGACCGGTTCAAGGAAGAGATGTTCCGGATACTGGTCGATCGTTTCCTCAAGGGCGATCTCAGCCTTGAAAGGTTCAGGTCTTTGAAGGACAGACTCCAAAGTCTGTGATCTTGCTCAATTGATCGCTTATCTGTTGATCATGGATGATATCAACAGGATAGTGAAAAAAAATTAACGGTATAGGGGGATGGCCTGACAGTATAGTGGATCAAGCCCAGACCACTGGACCTTCTATCATTTGTTCTATATTCTTACTGTTATTTCTTGATGTTTTCCTTTTCTTTTGAATATATATCCTCATAATTCTGACAGGTAAGGAGTATGATCTGAAACAAATTAAGGAAAAATCCGATTATATTACCATCAATCCTCAAAAATTCAAGTGAAAAATGAAAATGGAACAGATTTTTAAAATTGTAAATAATAGTAAGTCATATCAGAAATATGTCAATATTAATGGGTATCATTCATCATTACATTATAAGAAGGAAATGATCAACAAGTTCTATAATGATCCATTGATCAAGAGGATCCCTTTGCATTACTGCATTTTTGAATGTAAAAAACAATATTTATTATTTCATTACAGAAATAGAGTAAGTTAGAAAACTCTTTGAGATCCCGGACCGATCCGGAAGAAGGATCGAATGGATCCCGATCCCAACTCATTCGTCATGGTTCTTACAGTAAAACACCTATTTGTACAACGCCCCCGTACCATCTCCTCTTTATAGACAAAATCCATTTGGGGTGAACAAACGATGTTGATGAGGGATCTCGAACTTGGACCCGACGGAAAGAACAAGGCTAAAGGACGAACTCCTTGAAAATGCCCCGTACATAGCGCAGAACTGGATGAAAAGAGCATTTCAGGGAACGATGGATGGGGATAGAGAGGGGGTACTGACGGCATTGACCGGTCTGGTTGAGCGGTCCGTCCTAACTCTTTATATCGGTCCCTTCGACCCTCAGGTGGCCATGGACATCGGTTCTTCCGTGTCCAAGTTGAGGAACAGAGCTCCCGATCTCCTGGGGAGGTCCCTGAATATCCTTTCCTTCGAATTGACAAAGAAGTTGACGCCACCTCAATTGCACTCCCTGTTCCATGACCTCACAAGCTTCATGGCATACTTCTCGACAGGTTTTCACAGAACAGCCTTATCGTTCGTCACGAAGGACCATGATTCCGACAACCGGGCCATAATGAGCGACCTTCTGGAGGCGGACAGGAAGCTCCGATTGACGAACGAGCATCTTGAGGCTCTTGTGGAGGACAGGACCTTACAACTCAGGAACCTCAACGAGAGTCTGAGATCGGAGATCGAGACGCGGAAGGAAGCGGAGGAAAAGCTGGGGAAGAGAGAGACCCTTCTCAGCGCGGTCTTCGACACGACCCTTATCTGGACGGAACTTCTGGACACGGAGGGGAGCATCCTCCTATCGAACCAGCAGGCTGCCGATTTCGTGGGAATGGAAAAGGATAAACTTACAGGGATGCTCTTCTGGGAGGCACCATGGTGGAAAGATGACCCGCCACTCAAAGAGAAGGTCAAGCGGTCCATACTGAAGGCAAGGAAGGGAGAGCATATCCGGTTCGATGTGGAGAACTTCAACCTCAAGGGCCGTATCCGCGACATCGAGCTGTCGGTCAGACCCGTCAAGAACGAGCAGGGAGAGGTCGTTTACATAATCCCCGAAGGTATAGATATCACCAGGAGGAAGCGTATCGAAAGGGAGCTAGAGCATGCCAGGGACGAATTGAAGAGCATCATAGAAAACACCAGTGACATCCTCTTCTCTTTCGATGAGAACGGTACCCTGACATACATTTCACCACAGATCGGCAATCTGGGCCTGGACAGGGACCGGATGGTCGGCAAGGACTCCAGACAGCTGATAGATATCGTTCATCCGCTAGACCGGGATCTCGCCAGGGAATCCCTGAAAAGGAGGTTCAATGACCTTGAGGATTCTCCCATCATCTACAGGTTCGTCGACAGGGACGGGCATGTCCGCTGGCTCGAGGAGACCATACACATAGTCTCCAATGAGGATGGGAAGCTGGTCTCCATCAACGGGGTCATGAGGGATGTCACAACAAGGAAAGAGATCGAGGAGGAGCTGTTGAAGCTCAACGAGGTCCTGAAACTGATCAACAGGATAATGAGGCATGACATCAAGAACCGGCTGACAGTCATCTACGGCTTGCTGGGGCTTGTCATGGAGAGGAAGGTCTACGACCCAGCCATCCAGAGGTACATACTCACATCCGTCAAGAGGTCCATCGAACTGACAAGGAAAATGGGAGAGCTTGAATCACTGGTCTTTCGGAAGAAGGACAGAAAGGAGTACGATCCGGGGATCCTGATCAGAGAGATATCGGCGGACCTTCCGTTGAAGATCAGCATCCAAGGTAACTGCCGGGTGGTCGCGGACGATGCCCTATCCTCTGTCTTTCAGAACCTGATATCGAATGCGATCATACACGGAAGAGCATCGAGCATGGATGTCAGGATATCCTCCGGGGAGAACACATGCACCGTGGAGATCACCGACAACGGCAAAGGTATACCCGAGAACATAAGAGAGATGCTGTTCCACGGGGAGTTCTCATGGGGTGATACGAAAGGGTCCGGGATCGGACTCTACATCACCAACAAGATCATGGAGAGTTACGGTGGGACCATCAGACTGGGAGAGAGCGGTGGTCAGGGAGCGCAGTTCATACTGGAGTTCCCGATCTCGGGCGGTGATTGATCACTTCATCCTTTCCTTTATGAACCGCTCCATCCCGTCGAAGGCGCTGGATAGAACCTCCTCCTGAGGAAGTATGACTATCCTGAAGTGACCTGACCCGTATTCCTGGCCGAACCCCGAACCGAACACGGTCAGGACCTTCTCCTCTCTGAGCAGGTCCAGGGAGAACTCCTTATCGTTCTTCCAGGGACCCCTCTCCAGACAGTCGATCCTGGGGAACATGTAGAAGGCACCGCCGGGAAGCTGGGTCGAGGTACCCTCGATCTCGTTGAGCCTCCTGTGGGCCAGGTCCCTTCTCTTCCTGAGCTTCTCCATGGTCTCTCTTATGTGGCCGCGGTCCCCGGTGAGGGCCTTGTAGTACGCATATTCGCAGATGGAATTAGCACACAATCTGGCCCTGGACTGCCTCTCCAGACCCTCCCTTATCTCTTTGAGGGACCCGTCCGGGTCCCTTAATGCCATATATCCGATCCTCCACCCGGGGGCCAGGTATATCTTCGATATTCCGTTGAGGGTTATCACCGGGAGGTCCGGATTGACCTTGGCAGTGGAGGGGGTCTCTCCCTCGAAGGTCATGAGGTTGTATATCTCGTCGGATATGAGGTAAGAGGAGCCGTGATCGGCCACTTCGTCACCGATCTGCTTGATCACCTTCTTGCCATAGAGCGCCCCGGTGGGGTTGTTTGGATTGATGACCGCCACCGCTTTGGTACGGCGTGTCATCTTCGACCTGATATCATCGACGTCGGGGATCCACCCTTCCTCCTCGATGGTCCTGTAAGGGACAGGTATCGCCCCCCTCATCCTTGCATAGGTGATGTAGGGTGGGTATGACGGCCCGGGAACCAGCACCTCGTCTCCGGGCATGAGCGTGGAATAGAAAAGCATCTGGAGAGCCTCGGTGACACCGTGGGTCACCATGATATCCTGTTTCTCGATATCATTGCCCCGGGACCTCTCATCTGTCCTTATGGCATCCAGGAGCTCGGGTATACCGTTCGATGGGGCATAACCGTTCATCCCCAGCCCCATGGCCTCGATCACGGCTTCCTTGATGAACCCGGGCGTGTCGAAATCGTACTTGTTGGGGTCACCAATGTTCAGCTTCAGGATACGATGCCCCTGTCTTTCAAGTTCGGTCGCCGGTAGTGTGACATCCCTTATCGCATATTCGATCTCGAGAGAGAGCGGGTTCGCCTTGATGGGTTTCAAACCTATCACCGGGGGGTGGAATGGAGTTGCTGTATTTCAATGGAGGGGTCCGAACAAGATTGGAAATCCTTTAATAAACGTAGAGTATAGCATTGCATCCCTGCTGGCAGATAAAGGTGGTTAATTGGACGAGTACGAGGAAACCATAGAGGTCAAGGAGAGCTATCGTGGAGGGCCGGAGGGGTACGTCAGGGTGAAGCTCCCCAACAGGAAGAAGAGAGAGATCTTCGGAGTAGTGGACCAGGCCCTGGGGGGCGGTCATCTGAAGATATTCTGCCAGGACGGTAAGATGAGGCTCGGGCGCATCCGCGGTAAGCTCAAGAAGAGGATGTGGATGAGGGAGGGCGACCTTGTGATAATATGTCCCTGGGAATTCCAGGACGACAAATGCGACGTCCTCTACCGCTACACGAGGATACAGGCCCAGAACATGGTCAGAAGGAACGTGGTACCCAAGCACCTCGAGTCACTTCTGGTTTAGACCAGAGGCAAGTTTATTTTAAACCCTCGACGCTACATCAATGTGGCAAAGAAGGACGTCTACGATATCATAGATCAGAAGTTCGACAAGCATATCAAACGAGAGCAGCTCATCGTCGATGCTGAAAGGTTCAAGACATACGACGAGGTCTTCGATCAGCAGAACCTTGACAATATATACAGATTGATGAAACGCAAGAAGATCAAGACCGTGGAGTGCCCCATCTCCACAGGGAAGGAAGCGAATGTCTACCTTGCGAAGACCTTCGGAAAGGATGCAGCGGTCAAGATCTTCAGAACCTCGACATCCACTTTCGGGGCTTTCCTGGAATATATGGAAGGGGACCGAAGGTTCCAGCGAATAGACCGCTCCCACAGGGGCGTCATATACACATGGGCCCGAAAGGAGTTCATGAACCTCGAGACAATGCATGAGGAGGGGATCAGGGTCCCCCAAACCCAGGCGCTGTTCCGTAACATCCTCGTGATGGATTACATAGGTTACGAGGGGAAACCGGCCCCCCAGCTGAAGGTCCTGGATGCTGACCATGATGAATGGGAGGAGATGTGGAAGATAGTGCTGGATACGGTGGAAAAGCTCTTCCTGGACTGCGAGCTCGTACACGCTGACCTCTCTGAGTACAATATTCTCTACGACGGGGCCCCCATGTTAATAGACGTGGGGCAGAGCCTTGACCTCTCGCATCCCAGGTCCCTTGAGATGCTCGATCGCGACCTCCGCATCATCTCCACGTTCTTCGAAAGGAAGGGCATAGATAACGCCAGGAAGGATGCTCTGTCCCTGAAAGATGAGCTTGTGGCGACCCTGGAAGAAGATGAACAGTGATCCCGGGGATGGAAAGGATACACTATTTGAGCTAATTCTTCCGATAACATCGGATATACGGTCACCTCCTCACATCCCCCTGTTTTATCACACCTCCTCACATCCCCCGATAACTTTCATATAGTTGTCGCTCCCTAACAATTATGAGGGGGATGAAAACATGAAAAAGGTTCTTTTAACGAAAGTGCCCCGTCCAGAGAATGGAAAAGTGTCAATTTTTCTGGTATATGCCCTCGTCACGATGATGGTCCTGACAATGTTCACGTTGAAGGCCGCAGAGGGGGCGGAGGATGAGATAACCATTGTTAGCCCCAACGGGGGGGAGAATATCGTATCAGGTTCCACCCAGAGGGTCCAGTGGTCCATCAACAGGGCAGGCGGATACATATCGGTCTACCTCTCCATCGACGGGGGCACGAGCTGGGATGGCATTGATACCATATCCAATACCCCATCCCATGGATTCGGGAGCTACTCATGGTTCGTTCCTCCCAACCTGAATGAGACCACCTGCAGGGTCCAGGTCATCTGGAGGAGTTCTACCGCAAAACCCTGGACAATATATGGCGAGGATATATCCGACGGAAATTTCTCTATCACACCTAACCTTGTGATAGAGTTCACGGAGTTCCCCACCACCATGTCCTACGGAAGCTATAAACTGTTCAGATACAACATGTTCGACCCCAACCGGAGGGTCGGATACCTCAGGTTCACATGGCGGGTGGACGAAGGCTCCGGTTTCGGGAGCTGGAAGCCTCTCCCGGGAGATTACTCCACTTATGATCCGACAATAGGCTGGATATGGTGGATGCCACCCTATTACGAGAGTGCCTGGTGCGAGATCAGGGTCGAGGCCATAGCAAGTGTGGGGAGTTCGGTCCTCGGGGTCGATATAACGAACCAGATACAGCTCTCCTCCCCGACCATAACGCTCATTCAGCCCGATGGGGGGGTCGTTCTTGTCGGTGGCTCCACCTACACCATCAAATGGAAGACCTCGCTCGACCCGTCTCAGGTGATAATGGACATAGTTCTGGAATACTCGACAAATGGAGGTTCATCATGGACCATCATCGGATGGTCCTATGATGATAGTGAGGAAGCATGGATAGTACCCAATAGCGTCGATTCCCAGAATGTGATAGTGAAGGTGACAGCCGAGTGGGGTGAGTGGTACTATCTCGACCATGACCAGAGCTCGTCCCCGAACCGTATCATCTCGGACCCGAACACACTTACGGTCACACTGCTCGCACCGAACCCTCCAGTTGATAGTGGAGAGGTGTTGTTATCGAACAATACTTACAGTATTGCATGGTCAACCACCGGCTCCAATGACGATATACAGCAGTTCAAGCTCTATTATTCGATCGATTCCGGGTCGACCTGGACATCGATCACAGGGGCGACGGCTCCGTGCAGATGGTATACCTGGGACGTCCCGGAGGTCGATTGCTACACTGCACGTGTCAGGGTCGAACTGGTCCCCAAGAGCGGGCCATCGATCTATGCAGCTAGCAATCACGATTTCAACATCTTCTATACCATCTACTATAACTATCCTCCCATCGTGTTCGCCGGTTATGACCGGACCGTCGGAGAGGAAGAAACGGTATATCTGGATGGCTCCGGATCGTATGATGCCGAGGGTGACCCGCTGACCTTTTCATGGACCAAGATCGCTCCCGGAGGAATCGATGTTACACTGACCGGGGCGGACACAGCAATGGCGACATTCTCGGTATCCCTCACGACCTATCCGGTCACCTTTGTTCTCAGGCTTACGGTGACCGACGGCCTCGAGCATACCGACCCGCTTTTCTTCAATACAGACGAAGTTTCGATAACCGTCGAACCCCGTCCGCCGGTCATCACGAATGTATGGCCAGATACGGGCTGGGTCGGAACTCCGTTGACCATAGAAGGATCTGACCTCAGAGGGGCGGAGATACTGATGGGCGGGATGAGTGTGGGGCGCGTTCTCTCAGAACCGCTACCACCGCTCAATCCGGACCCGGACCATTCCTATACCTTCATCGTACACGACGGTGTCCCCCACGGGAAGCACAAAATCACATTGAGGACCACGGCCGGGGACATCGCCTCCGCTAATGAGGTGGAGATCTTCCCGGAGCCAGTATGGCAATTCGAGAACGGCCTGGGATTCCACAATCCCACCAGATACGAGCTGTCGTATCCATGGAACCCTTGGGGGGAGGGTCGTTACAAGGATGCTTTCGGCAACCAGGCATACCTGTGTCTCTGGGTCTGTCTTGGGATCCCTTACTGGACCCCATGGGACGGCTGGGACTGCTGGGGGTATCTGATAGAAGAGCCATTCTGCCCCGACCCCCTGGCAGCCATCTACTACGGTGCCGTCTTCTGGTGGATGGCGCAGTACGGAGAATGTTTCGGCATGTCGACCACAGCCTTGAGGTTCTATCATGATGAGCTTTCCGTTTCTGACTATACCCCGGCCTATTCTACCTATCCCCGTGAGCTCGACAACGCAGGAGAACTCAGGGAGCATGTCGATTACCAGCAGGGTGCCCAGATGTCATCCGAGATCCTGCATGCCTATCTTGGGTCGCTTATAAGCGGTCTGGTTCCGTCATCCGACTTCACGGGTCTTGGTTTATGGATGAACTCCATGAAGCATTCGATCGATACGGGGGACCTCGGTATAGCCACCTTGATCTGCGATTACGGCGCCCATGCGGTCGTCCCCTACGCATACGAGGAGGTCGATCCCACACATATCCGGTTCTATGTCTATGACTCGAACAGGGAGGAGTTCTCCTTCCCGGACCAGGCCATCGATAAGTGCAAAAGCGGAGGAGACGAGATCGACAATCCGCCTTACATAGAGGTCCACAAGAGCGGCCTTTACTGGGATTGGTCCTTCGAGGATGCTGACGGGAACATGTGGAACAGCCCGGTTGGGGTAGCTTTTGTTCCCTGGTCAGTTGTAAGGGGGCCGAGAACGATGCCCCTGAGCATCGATGGGATCATACATCTGCTGGCGGGTAGCGCTACCGTGGCGGTGGAGGATGACAACGGGAGCCGGGTCGGTTACAACGAGAGCGGTAGCCTGGAGTGGGGTATCGACGGGGCGGCTCCACTGCCGATGTTCTCCGGGCTCGGATGGAAGGCCCAGTCCTGGTTCCTGCCGACAGGCAATTACACCGCAACGGTGACAGGGACCGAGGACGGAGTTTACAACTGGTCATGTATCAACAACGGGACCAACGCCTTCTCCATAGAGCGTACGGAAGTATCCAACAATACGGTGGACACGATGTCGGTCGATTATCCGGACGGGAACCCGTACCGCGGCTCGATGGAGTACGGGACCAGTGACGAGGAGAAGGTGTACACACTTGCCCAGGTGAACAGGTTCGGGGTCAGAGAGAGGGTTTACCGCATCATCAATGCCACATTGACCGATACGGGAACGCACGTCATCGGTACCAACGAGGACTATTCCGGGATCAGGTTCACAAATAATGGCGATGAGCCAGTTACCTTCGATGTCGAGTTCCAGGGGAACGTTGTCTCCGAAGAGGTATGGAACGGTACGTCTCCTCCGCAGAACGGAACCCTGCCGTCAGCCACCCGATCCGGAATCACGGTTGGACCCGGCGAGACGGTCGTCATATATCCAACCAACTGGCTCGACCTCGATAACGCATTCGTTGTGGTCGAGGGCGAGACCGTTCCATCGCCGCCTCTGGACCTTGTTGCAGTCGCTGACGGACCACAGGTGTCCCTGTCGTGGGGGGCCCCGGTTTCCGACGGAGGTTGGCCAGTGATCGGATATGTGGTAAACAGGGGTGAGGACCAGGAGAACCTGACATTCCTTGCGGATGTCGATGGTATTAGCTTCACTGATGACTCCGTCGAGAGGGGAAGGACGTATTATTATTCCGTCCAGGCAAGGAACGCCCTGGGTATATCTGACCATTCGGCGGTGGTGTCCGTTTCGATACCCGCACTCACACCGCCGGGAGCTCCGCAGAACATCACACTGGAGCTGACACCTGACGGTGTCCTGATATCCTGGGATCCGCCGCTCTCTGACGGCGGAAGCCCCATCACGGGATACCGGATAATTCGTTCCAACGGGAGCGAAGTACCTGCCGAGATCGCAACGGTCACGGATGCGATGACGTATCTGGACACCACCGTGGAGAATGGAACAACGTATCGCTATACGGTCCTCGCTTTGAACTCCATCGGAGAGAGCCCGGTCTCGGAGGAAATGACAGTTGATGTCCCCGAGATCCCCGAGCCACCGGATGATGACGATATAGTTGTCGATGATGACGACGAAAAAGGTTTTCCCTGGTGGCTGGTGATCGTGATCATCCTTGGAGTAGCGCTCCTGCTTCTTGTTGGATATATTGTAGCTTCATCATCAAGGAAGGAGGAGGGCGAGGAATAGGGATCATTCCTTTGTTCATGATGGAGCAGCATCAAAAATCATCAAGGACAACGTCCTTGATCCAACCGACGATCTGATTGTAGGATTCGAGCCCCTTCGTGGTGAGTCCGACATACTCGGTATCGTCCTTTTCGGTCGAGAGGGACAGGAGGTCGCGATCGACCATCCAGATCAGATATTTCTTGAACGTTCC
>JAFGLL010000094.1 GCA_016928095.1 Thermoplasmatota archaeon | reverse complement strand
GGGCATTTCTTTTCGAAACATGGAACCCCTCTTTGATGAGGCTCTTTGTGGCCGCATTTCGTGCATATGCAAGCCCCGCCGGGCCCCATGCCATATTCACCACGTTCTGCTTGCATCGTATCTACTCCATCTTTTTTAATATCTTATCGAGTATCTCGAAAAGTGGTCTGATCGAAACCGAGCCCTCATCATTCAGGACCATCGGGGTCCCGTCATCACCGCTCGTTACCATGTTCGGATCGACGGGCAGTCTGCCTAAAAAGTTGACGTTCATCTCATGGGCAGCCTTTTCTCCTCCGCCCTTTTTGAACAGGTCAATGTCCTTTCCGCAATGCGGGCAGACGAAGCCGCTCATGTTCTCTATGACACCGAGGATCGGCATATCGAGCTTCCTTGCAAAGTTCAGTGCCTTTCTCGAATCGAGCAGGGCCACTTCTTGGGGTGTTGTGACTATCAATGCATACGCTCCTTTTATCTGCTGGGCAATGCTCAGCGTCTCGTCCCCCGTTCCCGGAGGAAGATCAATGACGAGATAATCAAGGTCCCCCCATTGCACATCTCCCAGGAACTGGTTGATGAGCTGGATCTTCATGGGGCCCCTCCATATTACTGGAGATTCGGGATCCGGTAGCAGGAAGGACATGGAAATTGCCTTCAAATTGCCCGTTACCTGCAAGGGGATCATGCCATTTTCATCATAGTTCAGGGTCCTGCCCTCCATACCAAGCATCTTCGGTACATTCGGTCCGTGTATGTCGACGTCCATTATTCCGACCCTGAGACCTTTCTTTGCAAGCCCGCTGGCGATGTTCACCGCTACGGTGGTCTTCCCCACCCCACCCTTGCCGCTCATGATAACTATCTTGTTCTTTATACGGGAGACGTTATCATTTATCCTTATCTGCTGCTCTTCCATTTCTCTCATTCTATCTTTTTGGTCCATGTCTGTCACTGCCTATTCATTGGAAACGTCAAGCAACTGCCGGATATCTCATTTGTCCCTATCAAGTTCTTCAAGGCGTTTCCTGATCTCCCCGAGTTCCGCCTCCATATCCTTGACAAGACCCTCGAGGTAGTCCTTCTCTTCCTCAGGGGTAGTTTCCATGTGATACGGGTTCACTCCCGGTGATGTTAGGGGGAACCTCTCAGGGATGTCACCAAAGGCCCATCTCCTCCCTCTTCCGAAACCCCTCCCCCAGGGTCTACCGTATTCAGGATAATATCCTCCACAGTAACCAAGTCCCCTTCCTGTCATGGGGCCTCTGCCCCATGGACCTGTTCCATCTCCTCGGGGCACCTCACCACCTCCCCCTTCCGAAGAAGAACCTTCTCCGGAACGGTCTGAAACCAAAGAACCTTCCGAACCTGGGAGCTCCGAAGAACCTTCTTCCGTATCCTCCACCTCTACCCCCACCGAAATTGCTCATAGATCCCGGAACACTGCTTCCAGAGCAGTATCCCGCCCTTCTTCCCGTCATGGGGCCTCCGCCCCATGGGCCTGTTCTGTCTCCTCCTGGCATTCTATTCACTCTCCTTTTGCTCATTCTCTTTGATGGACTTTCCGGCTGCGTTACCGGTTATCTGAAGGGCACACCCGTTGGAGAGGGCGTATGCAACCTTCTTTCTGGCAGTGTTGAGATCGCTCCAGAGGGACCTCCTCGAGATCCCCATCTGAACTGCAGCCTCTTCCTGGGTGAGACCTTCATAATCCACAAGCCTCAGGGCCTCTATCTCTGGATAGCTTATCTCCACGATCTCCAGGTTCCACATGGGGACCCCTGCAGGTTTGAAGAATGTCACTTCCGGAACCCTCTCTATGAACCTCGCGGCACGGTATTGTCCATGTCTCCATCGCATATATTTGCTCATATGAGATGACATATATATATTTATTGCACAATATAGCAACTACTTTTGTTCATTTCTCCTTGAACCATATTAGCTTCACCGAAGTGTCCTGTAACTCCGGATCGGACCCGATGATAGGGTTTTACAAGGATTTAAGATATCAAACACCGCTCGACCATCGATGGATCGGGGCAGGCTCTCCGGCTTTCTTTTCGCCCTATCGGCTTTCACCATGTGGGGAGTATTACCGATATATTGGAAATTCCTGAAGGAGGCCTCCCCCCTCGAGATCCTGTCCCACAGGATCGTATGGTCCTTCATATTCGTTCTCATCATACTTGCCTTCAGAGGGAACATACACCTCAGGAGAGGGCTCAGAGGAAAGGACCTGTTGCTGCTCCTTGTCACATCCCTGCTGGTCGGAGGAAACTGGCTGATATACATCTTCGCCGTCAATTCGGACAGGATAATCGAGGCAAGCATGGGCTATTACATCAATCCGCTCCTCAGCGTATTCCTTGGAATGGTCGTGTTGAAGGAGAAGCTTGGCGGACTCAAGATCATTGCACTGGTCCTGGCAATATGTGGCGTCCTGTACCTCACCATCGATTACGGCAGACTACCCTACATCGCCCTATCGCTGGCCTCGCTCTTCGCGATGTACGGTCTCTTGAAGAAGATGTCACCCGTGGATCCGATGCAGGCACTGGGTGTCGAAGTGATGTTCCTCTCGCCGCTCGCACTGGGATTCATTCTGTTCAAAGGGGCCAACGGTGAGGGGTCCTTCCTGGATGGTGGTGTCGTGATGACCCTGCTTTTCATCTTCGCTGGTGTGGTGACCACGCTACCGCTGTACTGGTTCGCGGAAGCGACCAGAAGGATAGACCTCTCCAGCGTGGGTTTCATGCAGTACATAGCACCATCGATCATGCTGTTTATCGGTGTCCTTCTCTACGGTGAGGATTTCACGACGGCACATCTTGTGAGCTTCGGCCTCGTATGGATAGCCCTGGGTCTGTATACCTTTTCCATCATGAGAGAGCTCGGAAGGACCCATTCCAAGACCTGATCACTGTACTTATCCCACCGTTCGGTCCGGACCATATCTACTTCAAGTTCCAGAAGGATGCCTGTACCTGCTGAATATCATGACCCCAAACCAGACAAGGAGAGCCGTCACCAGGAGGACCATGGACAGAAGGAAAGCATCCAGGGTCATCTCCATGAATACACCTCCCTCGGTAATGTACCCGATGACGTGGTCCACCAGGACCATGACCGTGGTCCCCCAGAGGATCAGGTTAAGAACACCCAATTTGTATGTCTTCCTGGCCTTGACGCTTGCATACCAGATCAGGGTGGACAACGCAGCTGCCAGGGCAAGTATGATCAACCACATATCCGTTCACTTCCTGTAGAGAGGTCGTATCACGCTCTGACCTTGTTTGCGGTCTCATCCTTTCGTGACATAGCGTTGTATACTGAGACCATGACCGCCCATGTCAAAGTGATGGCAACGGACATTGCCCCTCCGATAATTGCCATCTCATGAAGCATCGGAGCGATATCCGCAGGGTTCTCCATTGCCGTAAGGAAAGGGGGCCAGGGAACCACCTCACCATGCCACACGTGCTCGACCGCCAGCACTATGAAACCGCCCCAGAGCATGACGTTCAACCATTTCAATTTCAATTTCTCTGTCCTTTCCCTTCCAAGTTTCTTCATCAATACAGTGGCTGCAATTGCCTCTGCACCAGGTACTATGAAACATCCCATTTGCATGACCCCCGTAGCAACAATATCTTTTTCGTGTTATCATTATGCCCTACCGGTATATAGGTCTTTGGTAGCACCAGAAATAAATTCGTGTTACTCCCCCATGAGGGTTCAATATACAAACATATATGAACGAACTGGTTTCTCTCCGGTAACCATGCACGATGACTGCACGGTTTACAGGACAATAGACCTGGTGGCCAAGAAATGGTCCATGGTCATCCTCCTCGAGATATACAGAAGTGGTGGGGGTCCTAAACGGTTCTCCGAGATAAAGAACGGCCTCTGCGACATCACCCCCAAGGTCCTGTCCCAGCGCCTGAAGGAGATGGAGGAAGCGGGCCTGCTGACAAAGGAGGTTGATGCTTCAAAGGTTCCAATAAAAGCGGAATACGACCTTACACCATCCGGGATGGCACTGATAGAGGTCATCAAGCAGTTCAAATGCTGGGCCCTTAAATGGAAGATCGACAACAGGGTGTGCGAGCACCTGGATTGTCGTGAATGCAGGATATGATGCTGCATGGAATAGTGATCGAGGAGAACCAATGCATGGTCGAGGCGCCGTCCCTTTGCGCCTGATATAGGAGATCCGAAGAAATTATCGTTCCAATGAGCTTTAATAACCATGTGCCGGTTCCATGAAGCAGCAGGGTGAAACATGAGCTCATCAAAGAAGACCCAGATGCTGCTGGCCTTGTTACTCCTGGCCCCACTCCTGATATCGACCGCGGGTGCAAACCGGACAACTAGCAGGTCCGGGATCGACGATCCCGAAATATCAATTTCCTTTCCGGTCGACGACCAGAGCGTGGACGTCAGACAAGGAAGCAGCGGCCAGGTGAACTTCACGTTCTGGATATACTGTTTCTATCCGGAGAACATGCCCGAGGATGAGGTCCTTGAGGTCGATATCAGAGCACGAGCGTGGTGGTGGAATGTCACTGAGGTTCCCACGCTCTTGTTCAACAAAGCAATTCTCAGTTGTGAGGCGAGGCTCACAATAACGGCCCCCGTCAACTCTTCCGCCGATACGGTTGTGGATCTGGAGGTATGGGGAGCCTGGAAATACCGAAATTCCGGGGAGGAAGGTGACATCGAGAAGTTCAACGCCGCAAGGATAACGGTACAACCGTTCTACGACCTCTTCATGGGGTCGAACCATCCGATACAGTATGCGGACATCGGGAACTGGGCGGAATTCAGGTTCAACGTCACCAACAGATCGAACAGGGATGTCAATATCACATTCGCTTTAGAAGAGGACAGCGATCATCTGAAGATCGTATTCGATGATAACAGGACATCCTTCAGAAAAGGGGAGACAAGGACCCTTTCGTTCAGGGTAAGGCAGGAGCCAAGCACATCAAGAGGGAACACCTTACATGTGAAAGCCTTGATGGAGGAGGACCCGGAGAGGACGGAATGGGACCTCCCCTTGATGTTCTACACAGAACCCACATGGCGCACGTTCTTTTACGAGAGGACCTTCATCAGGCTTCTTGTAATAATCATCATCATCTCGATAATATCCTCGGGTCTGTTCCTATTCGAGCGATCCGGCAAGGAAAAGGATGGGCACGAGGAGATAAGGGAAAACAGAGAGAGCGAAAGGATACCCCGTAAGTTGGACTTACCGGGTAAAAGATAAATCGCACTACCGCTCATATACTCTCTGGAGATGAGAGAATGAGGAACGTTCTTTTTTCGATCCTTTGGATCATAGCATTCCTCTCAATATCGCTTATAATGACAGGAGTATCCGGGATCGGGAATGAAAGACCACTCGTTGGCTCTCCTGACATACAGATATTGATCGACCAGGACCGAGTGGAGGTTTCGGTAGAGCCTGGATCAGATGGGATCGCTCGATTCACCGGAACTGTCTACTGTGAATTTCCTCCCTCGACCCCCCCGGGACAATACTGTATTGTACAATTAATGGCCGATGCAGGGGGTTGGCCGTGCTCGAACCCGCCTTCGATGACCTTTTCCAGGAACCATGGGGAAGAGGATTACGATCTATCGATCCAGGTCCCAATAGAGACATCCAGTAGCACAGATGGCCAGCTTTCGTTATCAGGGAGATGGCAATATTCACCGGGAATGACAGGAGGGTCCGTTCCGGCTGTAGCATCGATCATCGATATATTGGCCTACAGCAAACCTCAGATATCAGTGGCATCTCGAAACAACAGTGTAATCGTTGGGGAATGGTGCGATATAAAAATGACACTGACCAATGCTGGCAATACGGATGATGAGATCAAACTGGGTGTATTGGACGTTCCCGGTGGTGTGAAGTCCTACTTCATGGATGAGAGCATTGTTGTGCCGGAGAAGCATTCGACGGAGGTTACCTTGAAGTTCAGACAATCATACGGCGCTCCACGGACACATTCCATCACTGTTACCGCCAGAGGCCAGTTCAACAGCACGAAGATCGAGGACCAGCAGACGGTGGTCATTGAGACAACGATCTCTGCAAGATCGGTCTTTACCACCGCTTACTTCATAGTCCCTTTGATACTCATCATAGTAGCAGGGACCGCGATCACGGTTGTATTGGTCAGAAAGAGGAGAAAGAACAAGGTGACCTGATGCAGATCAACCGAGTCAAGATACAGGAATCGAAAATAAACACTGGTGAGAGAATGGAGCTTTGGAATTGGTGTCAAAGGTCAATGGTCTCATTATTTCTCATCCTTCTGGTCCCGGGACTCCTTATCTTCTCTCCATCGACCCAAGCTCAGGAGCAGGAGGATAATTCCTCGGAGCTGCCCCCTCCGACCATATGGATCGAAATGGACCAGGAGGAGGTCTACGCGGATGTCGAGCCAGAAAGCAACGGGGTAGTGAGTTTCACTGGAAGATGTTATTGTTCCTTTCCGAGCATAGTGAACGATACGAACTATGTGATCGTGTACCTGAGAGCCTCTGCAGGTGCTCTTTTCATAAGCGGCTACCCACCACTTATCTTCAACAATAGAACCGAAATGAGAACGTTCGCTTTCCAGATACAGGTCCCGAAAGAACATATCCACACGGACGATCTCTGGCTGAAGCTCCTGTTGGATTGGAAGTACGATCCCTCCGGCCAGAAAGGTTCGATACAGGAGGAATTCTCCTTTCGGATCGTGGTCGATCGGTATTCTCGGCTCCAGATCAACAGAGAGGTGATCGCAAAAAGAACACCCGTCGGGGAGTGGAGGGAAGCCACTCTCTACGTGCAGAATCTCGGGAACGGGAACGACACGGTGCATCTGGAGATCGGGTCCATGTCGAAGAATATAGATGCGGAAATGGACCGCGAGCTTCTCGAGGTCGGATACGGCTCCGAGGCGGAGTTCCATATCCGCCTCCGGCAGAGATCCGGCTCCGCTAGCGGAAACTACATTAGGATCAGGGCCTGGAGCGATGTTCAGGGAAGGGAGAACGAGACGGTCTACGAAATGCCCTTTCTTACGAAAAGCTCGTTCGTCGGCTTCATAAGGACCCCCTCGCAGTATCTGCCTGTACTTTCGATACTATTGATCATTATCATTTTAGTTGTGTGGGCCGTTTTAAGGACCAGATCGTTTCCGGACAGGGAAACGGATACACCCGTCAGATATCCGGACCAAAAGAAGGATCCCATACCAAAAAACCATAAAGGTCTGGAAATTCCCACCAAGGGATTATATAAATCGACCCGCAATGGAAGGAGATGACATTTCAGGGAGGCCGCTGATGAGAGACGGATCCACATTGCTCCTATCTTGCTTGCTGTTGATGGCAGCGTTCTTGCCTCTCACACTCCCGGATGCAAGTCCCCTCGGGGACAAAGTCCACAGCATGACATCGGATATGCCGACCCGAGGAAAGATCGATTGGGTTGTGCTCACCAACGGCACATGGGCTTCCCATATCAACGCATCGACAAGTTTCTCCGTGCACTTCGATAACATGAACGGAACGCTGGAGGGTTCCACTCCTTACGATCCCTATTTCGATCACAATGCAACGGTGCGAAAGGCCATTGACGCTGCTCCCCGATGGCTCAACGATACCCTGAGCTGGAAGTTCTCCGAATTCTCCTCGTTCCACGGGAATAGACTGGCAAACCTCCTTCTTAACGATTCGGTCGATTGGAGATACCGTGACGAGATCGCTTTCACCATCGCACATCTTCCGACGGCTGTCCTGAGCTCCACCTGGGTATGGCCGGAGCTCCTGATAGAGAACGTGGAGATGATCTACAAGGTGGCGGAGGAGGTACGATACGCTTATCTGACCGACATCAACACATCGGACGGGCTGAGGACGACCATCACCTACAACGTCCCCAACGGTACTATGACCCTTCCGGACGAGATCTACTATGAATACCTGGTGATGCCCAGGAACAGCCTGGAGCAGCCCAACTACATGAACAGGACAACAAGGTCGTACACCTATCCCGGGGACGGGTGGTTCTGGAGGACCTTCCTCTATTACGAAGCCGATCCTGGCTATCCTGTCCTTCGTGGGTCCCTGATGAACCAGACCACCCTCTGGAACGGAACCAGGAACGGCTTCGAGAGCAACGGTGCGGTAGGTGCGGTCACGAAATGGGAGATGTCCTCGATGACCTTCGGGATGCCCGAACTGGACAGGCGGTCGAGCCAGCCGGTGCTGGCCTATGGAGAGCACATAGGCATGTGCGGGGAGAACTCCTACCTGCTCACCGCCGTCGCAAAGACCGCGCTCATACCAACGGTCACTGTGATAAATTTCGACGCCATGCACGGTTGGAACATGTTCTACGACCGCGGATGGCACGTCTGGAGGGCTTACGACGGCGTCATAGACGACGCGTTTGCCGAGGGTGGACCCGGCAGCGTGAACGTTCATACAGCGATGAATCCCGATTCAACACAATTCAGCTCGGCATATCTGCATACACAGACAGCGAACATCACGGTCGGGGTCAAGGATGCGAACGGTATGCCCGTGGACGGCGCTTCCGTCAGATTGTATTCTTATCCGGCATCCAATTACGACTACGGATACGGGCTCATAGGAAATCATACCGATGCCCTCGGAGAAACGGGATTCGAGGTGGGATATGGTTTCCCCTACTATGTCCAGATACTATCTCCGATCGGCAAGAACACGGAGGACATGGCATCCATTCCTCTGGCGGTCCCCGATGCGGTTCCCGGATCCCAAAACCGGTTCAACGTCACCCTGAACACCACCATGCCTCTTGAGGCTAACCTCACGAGGATGACAGAGAGCAAAATAGGGGTCAGGTTCAATGCGACGCTCCTTGATATCGACCAGAGCACCAGGTCCTTCACGGACCCTATGAGCTATGGCAGGTGGACATGGAAGGGATATCCGGACCGCTCCATCCTTCGCATGTATATCGTCGATGACGAGAATTTGACACTGTACCGAAATGGCTCGGAGTTCTTCCCGGCGGGCATCCTGAACCTCACCCCCTCTGGAGACGAGAGCGTCATACTTACCGACGATCATGACTGGCATGTGATAATATCGGGCCTTTCGTCACCTCTCACAAGGACCTTCGCAGAGTTCTCGCTCTCGATCAGCCGCTCCAATGTCACACCAGAGGCTGTAATACTCTCCCCCGGTCCCGGTGCCTATCTGTTCGGAGAGGAGCTGTATTTCAGCGGCGAACTGGACCCTTACCCGTCCTATCTCGGGGAGGTCCAGTATCTCTGGTTCGTGAACGGGTCCTCGGAACCCATCCATCAGGAGGCCGATTTTAACTGGACACCAGATGTCGGGAACTATCTGGTGACGTTCTCGGTATGGAAGGAGAACACCATGATATCGTCCGATAATGTGACGTTCCAGGTGGTCCATCCGAACAGACCTCCGGTGGCGTCCATATCGAGTCCGGAGGATGGGACCGTGGTTTTGGCTGGGACCTCCCTATTGTTCGGGTCGAACGGAACGTACGACCCGGACGGTGACATCCTTGCTTATGAATGGACCATACCATCTACCGGCACTTTTCTCTCCGACCAGCCATCGTTCGGACGCAAGCTCATAGTCGGAGACCATACCATAAGGTTGAAGGTGACGGACCCCGGGGGACTTTCCTCCCATATCATCGTGAACATTTCGGTGATAATAGGCAATACCAGACCGATACCCAACATCCTGTCCCCTGCCAACCACTCGAACCACTACGAGGATGAGCTCCTAAAGCTCTCGGCCAACGGTTCATACGACTTGGAGGGGGACGAGCTCTCGTTCCTCTGGACGAGCGACAAGGACGGAGAACTGTCCGCCGAAAAAGAGGTGAATGTCCACCTCTCACTCGGGCTGCACATACTGACCCTTGTAGTGACCGATGGTGATCTCTCATCATCCGCGTATGTGGAGGTGTCCATTGATCCCAGACCACTCCCCGTCAATGAGCGGCCGGTGGCCGTGATCAGCAGCCCGGGTGACGGGGACAGCTTCCATGTCCGTGAGCTCATAGTGTTCAATTCCGACGGGAGCTTCGATCCCGAAGGGGCCCCTGTCTCCCTGATCTGGAGCGTGAACGGGATCAACGTTTCCACCAGTGTGAGCTTTGCCATGTACCTCCATGAAGGCATCCATTCCATCTCGCTCCGAGTCTCTGATGGTGATCTGTCCACTGCAGGTTCGATCACGATAATCGTCACGAACAGGCCCCCGGTCCTTTCCATACTGATGAACGGCACACCCATCATGGAACAAAACCTGATAACCGTCATCGAGAACGATACATTGGTCTTCGATGCTTCCTCCTCATTGGACCCGGACGGTGGCTCACTGACGTTCAGGTGGGCCCTTGACAATATGACGGTCGGGACCGGTCCGGTCCTGACGATATCCATGACCAGAGGGTACCATGAACTGAAACTGACCCTGGAGGACGGAGAGGGCCGTTCAGTGATGTTCGTCCAGGGCTTCAACTGCATCCTATCGATACCACCGGACGGAGAGGGGCCGACAGATGATCATGATGATGGAAAATTACCTCTGGCGCTCTACCTTGTTCCCACGTTCCTCATTGTCCTGTTCCTTTCGATCGCCATCATATTCTTCCTGTTATCAAGGCCTGAGAAGGATGTGTTCTTCGAGGAGTGAGCTCGACCGTCAATGGGCGTGGTATACCTCTTCAAGGTGGTGAGGTCTGTACCTCTCCTTGGCACGTCTCAGACCTTCGACCCCCATGTCCGCTTCCCTGTTGATGAACCGGTAGCGGTCCATCAGGTATTTTGCCGTCTCATTGTTGATGGCCTGGTAGATCCCGACGATGTCCGGGTTGGCCTTCTCATGATGGACCACAGCCATCTCACTTGACATCTCCTCGAAGATCGAGAAGGCTTCCACCTCCCCTTTCACTCTTATGAGAAGCCCATTGAATCCAAGAGGGAATAGATCCTCAAGGGCATGAAAGTTGGCCTGCCTCTCATGGAGCAGCAGTGGGTCATCTTTGCATCCCTTCTTCTCGCACCATTCGATCAGGAACTCCCTGACCTCATGAATGTTGCCTTTGGATATCTCTTCGACCATATGTTCGTTGTTCTTTCTGAAATTGTTGAGATAGTTGCGGACCTTCAGATGGTCCTTCCCCGGAAGCTCTGCAAGGTCCCTTGAAAGGTAAACGTATTCGAAGTAGTCGCGATGAGGGACGTAGCTCATTTCGGGGAACTCCCTTCTCATCCACCTGACGGTGTCCTCCCCTATCATGGAAAGCACCGGGTCCAGGCCCTCATTTCTGGATATTCTTATGACCTCGGTGAAGAATTCACGGTCTAACGGTCCGACAGGGGGTCGTATGAAACGTTTCCCGTCCATCTCACCCATCACCACGAGATGATCACCGATGAGGGTAAAAGAGTAGGTCATGAGGTCGCGCCAGGTGTACATCGTTCCATGCAGATAATCCGAGTGCTCAGGGGGGAATCTCCTGTAATGCTCCCTGAAGGTCGAAGCGTCCTCAAGGGTCACTTTGTGAAGGTTCGACAGTTCCAACCTCACACCTCCCTTTCCGTGTCGAATATCATCGGGGTCCCGTTGAAGACCTTGAACCCCAGCTCCCTGTAGAATTCGTAACTCCCCTCCTCCGCTATCAGTCCGATCCAGACCAGGCCGCTTCTTCTAGCGGACCTCAGAAGCTCCAGGACGATGGCACGGCCGATACCCCTTCCCCTGAATTCGGGTATGACCACAAGATCCTGTAGGTATCCGTCGCTGACCCCGTCGGAGATGATTCTCCCCATACCGATGGCTTTTTTATCGGCCTTATCATGAGCAATAACGAGATCGAAGCTCCCCTTCATGAGCGGGGGGATCCCTTCGGGATCATAGCCATCTTTCCACCAACCTCCCACTCGATAAAGCTCGATGACCTGTTCGGCTGGCCATTCATGGGTATGGATGAGTTCTACATCATCCATTGGCATTCCCTCGTCCATTATTTCCTTCCTCCTTGCACTTTCCCGACGGTCATCGGTCCGACCATGACCTTTTATCGTAATCCTCGAACATTCCTTCTCCGCCTGCGCAGGTACATGTAAAGAACGGCCGAGACGGCAGCGAGAAGAAGGAGGACAATGATAACGGCCATCGGGAAACCTCCTCCATCCGGCCTTCCGATCTCTTCCTCCCCGGGGAGGTGCAGTTCTCTCAGATGATATGCCATGACCACGATGCCAGCCCCTCCATCTGCGGCGTCCCCAGGAAATACAGGAGCGAAAACAGCGTTCAACGGCCTGACCTCGCGGGTCCCGTTCCCGGACATCTCGAAAACGACCGTTATCTCGTATTCCATCCTGAACTCAACATAATTGATCCCCTGCAGGGGTCTGGGGAGCTTCACCCCTCTGCCCACTATCCCGAAGGTCCATACATCATCCCCCGTGACCGGGACCACCTCGATGTCCATTCCCTCGTCCATGAACGAGAGGGAGGACTGGACATCCTCTATCCCGTCCCCGTTCGTATCTATGGTGAAGGAGAGGTCGCCAGCCTTGAACTCGGTCAGGTCCAGCCCTGCATAGGTCATCGTCACTGTAGCACTTTGAGCACCTTTTGGGACCTCGATGAATTTCGTCTGGTTCACGAACGACAGGGGGTTCATGTCCTGGTCGTTGTATCTCGAGTACTCCCCCGACCAGGAGACGAAGGCCGTCGAGGAAGGGACGCTCATGGTTCCCGCCACTCCCTGCAGGTCGTAAGCCCTGATTGCATCCCAGACAGTTATGGTCGATGGGTATTCACACATATCTCTGAGCCTCTCCAGGGTCAAAGCGATCCCGACGGCACGCTTCGCATCCACGATCCCGTAACCCTGGACATAATCCACGGGTCTTCCACCCCATCCTGTCGAGTTCGTATCCCCCGCCACGTTCCCGTGATCGGCGTCGGGTGGCAGGAAGCGGGCGGAGGCTTCCAGTATCCACTCGGCCTCATGTATCCTTGTCTTGGGATCGGAATACCACCCCTCCGGGTCATCTCCTGAATAGTCCTCGTGAATGTCCGAGACCTTCATGGAAGGTGCTGCCTGCCACAGGAGTGCAACGAGTCCCGCGACATGGGGAGTGGACATGGAGGTCCCCGAGATCGCGAGATAGTAGGGATTTGTATTGCCACCGGTGTACGAGCCCATGCTTATCACGGTCCTTCTTGCGGAAGTGGACCAGATGGACCTCCCGGGGGCCCCTATGTCAGGATAGGTGTGGTTGGCCCCAACCCGCCCCCTGGAGGAGAAATCCGTAACAGCTGATCCGTCCCTCTCATAGGCCGCTACCATGACCGCTATCGGGGTGTTCCCCTGACCCGATGTCGTTAGCTCGTTGCCCTCCGGGTCATCGCGGCCGTCATTCCCTGCGGACCAAGTGGATACTACGTTGTTCTCGAAGGTTATCTTCTCGATCACCTGGGTGAGGACCGTGTTCGGGTCATACTCGGAGACGGTCGAATGCCAGGAGTTCGTGACCACTCTGATATTGTCCGGATTGGCCCCGGGCCTTGAGTGCTCATAGACCCATTCGAGCCCCTGGAGATACCCATCCTCGGTGGGGGTGGACCCTTCCTCGGGCAGAGAAACGGTCAGACCAATGAGGTTGGCCCCGGGGGCAACCCCTCTGCGGGCGCCAGCTGATGCGTGACCGTTCCCCGCGACCGTACCTGCCACGTGAGTTCCGTGTCCGTAGTTGGTATCCGTGTTCTCGGCCTCGATCCATACGCCGTTCCCGGCATCGAGAAGATTCCGTATGGTCTTTGAACCGTGATCGAGGTCGGGGTGGCCTGCATCTATCCCCGTATCGACCACGCAAACGGTGACCCCCTTCCCGTCTATCGGGTCCTTCATACCGCCGGGCCCATCCAGGATGCTCGCCCATACCTGGGTTGCATTGATCACATGGGTCCCCATTTCCATATCCAGGACGACCGGGTCGTTGTTCTCCACATAGGTGACCCTTTCCTCCTCCACAAGTTTCTCGATCAGACCGGGGGGACCGTCCATCGATATGGCCGGGACCACCCTGAAGGTCCGCCTTATGGAAAAGCCGAGGTCTTCGAGTAACTCCCGGTCTTGTTCCGCTGGTCCGTCGCGGAACTGTACTATCAAGGATACACTATCTCGGTCCGTCGACAATATACGGACCAGCTCCGGCGATACCTTTATCTTTCCCCCGAGCTCGTTCATGGCGGGAAAGCTGAATGCTCCTGCTGGGAAGATGGACATCAACATGAACGATACCGAGATCATCGCCATGAGTCGGGTCTTATCTCCGCCTCTCATGCCCGGATTAGAGGTATGAATGATTTTAATGGTTTTCATTGAAAGGTCTTGGAGAGGGCCCCCCAGAAGGGGTAAAAGACCATGTTCATATAGTTATTTATATATCCAAAAACCAGCTTATACCTAATAACAAGGCGGGATGGGAATCCGCTCTGCGATCCGCAATCAATGGGAATTTGGCGATTCCTGGGACCCTTGATCAGGTGTGTTCATGCATCTAAAAGAGATCCAGATGGAGAACTTCAAGACCTTCCGAAAGAAGGTTGTGATCCCGATCTACGAGGGTTTCACAGGGGTCACCGGCCCCAACGGCTCCGGTAAATCAAACGTGGCAGATGCGGTGCTGTTCGTTCTGGGGCCAAGGAGTTCGAAGATGGTAAGGGCCAAAAGGCTCGAGGACCTGATATTCCACGGGAACGACAAGTTCAAACCGGCCAACGAATGCAAGGTCACACTGGTCTTCGACAATACGGACAGGACGATCCCGATAGACTCCGACCATGTCTCTCTCAAGAGAGTTATCCGAAGGTCCACCTCCGACCCGAACAATACACTCTCCTATTTCTACGTCAACGGGCGGGTATCCTCCCAGAACCAGTTCGAATCCATTCTGACCCACGCTCACCTGTCGGCCGAGGGATACAACATAGTGCTTCAGGGGCACATATCCGAGTTCATCAACAAGACTCCAGTGAGGATCCGCGAGGAGATAGATGAGATAGCCGGCATAAGGAAATATGATGAGGAGGTCAACGCAGCCCAGGCCAAGAAGACCAAGACGGAAGCCAATATGGAGAAGATCCAGTGGCTTCTCGAGCAGATCCGGACACGACTTCGGGAGCTCAAGAAGGAGAAGGAGGAGGCGGAGAAGTACAAGACGGCGCAGGAGCAGATCAACCAGACGAAGGCGCTGCTGTACCATGTGCAGGAGACCGCTGTCAGAGGCGAGATTGACACCTATCATCAGGCTATCGATAATGCCGAAAAGCGAAAGATAGATCTCCGCGGGGAGATAGAAAGACTGGAATCCGAGAGGGCGGGGCTCGAGAAGGAGATCCGGGAAATAGAGGCGGAGATCGATGATATCACCGGCGAGGAAGGCAAGAAGCTCAAGGTCAAACTTGATGAGGCAAAGCTGGAGTTGATGAGGGCACGCGATATCATCATCACGGCAGAGGATTCCATCTCCGAGCTCGGGTCGGAAGCCAGTTTAAGGGAGCAGGAAAAGAAGGACATCTCCAAGAAGCTGGATGGGCTGGGCAAGGAGATCACCTCATCGGAAGAAGGTATCAGGAAGGTCAACGAGAAGATCAATGGCCAGCAGGACAAGATCGACCATCTCGAACAAGAGCAGGAAAAGACCGATCTGGACCTCCTGAACCTTCGCAGAGAGCTCGGCAAGGTCTCCAAGGAACTTGAGACCACCCGCGACAACCTGTCCGTCAACACGCTGGAACGTGACCGAAACAATAATTTTTTGGATGTGAAGAGGAACCAGAATGCGGACACTGAGCAGATGGTCTCCACCCTGGAGTACGAGGTCGCCGATCTCAAGAAAGAGATGTCCGCGATCAAGCAGGGGGCCTCTAACGGCAGCATGGAGAGGCTTCAGAAGGATTACATGTCGGCAAGGTCCGAAGAGAAGCTGCTTGGCGGCAGGATGAGGTCCATCGAGCAGGAGATCACATCATTGAACCGTGTCTACACCCAGCTCAAGGTGGAGCTTGAGACCTCCGAGAAACTGAACAAGGGGATATCGCTCGCCGTCGACGATCTGCTCACGGCCAGGGATAAGGGGGAGATACGCGGATTACATGGTACCATAGGTGAGCTGGGCAATGTTCCCGAGAAATACGCCCTTGCCATGGAGGTGGCCGCTGGAGGGCGGATCAGCTCATTGATAGTCAAGGACGACCAGGTGGCCTCCAACTGCATAGAGCACCTGAAGAAGAAGAAACTGGGCAGGGCGACCTTCCTTCCCCTCAACAAGATGGCCGTCAGAAGACCCGGGGCCAAGGCATTGATGATAAAGGACGACCCTCATGTCATCGGTCTGGCGGTGGACCTTATAGATTTCTCCGATGAATACCGCAACGCCTTCTCATGGGTCTTCGGAGATACTGTTGTCGTTGATGATCTGAACACTCTGAGGAGACTCATGGGGGGTGTAAGGCTTGTCACGCTTACCGGGGAGATAGCGGGGGCGGGAGGGGATATAACCGGGGGCAGCCTGAACCAGAAGAAGGGCTCCTCCGGGTTCGGGAAGCGCTCGGCTTCCGAGCTGGAGAACGTGTCATCCCAGCTCAAGGAGAAGATGGCGGAATCCGATGCAGTGACCGCTTCCCTGAACGAGGCAAGGGACCGTGTCTCCGAACTCGAGACCAAGATACGGAAGATCACATCCGAGCAGTCGGATACCGAGGGGAAAAAGAAGAAGGCGGAGGAGGCCCTGAGGTCCTCCACGGAGCAGCTTGGCCTGAAGAAGGAAGAGCTCAAGGTCCTGATAGAAGAGATGGGGAAGCTTCAGAAGATCTCCGGAGAACTCGAAGGGAAGGTCAGGGAGCTGGAGGCCAGGGTCTCCGATCTGGCTAAGGAGAGGGACGGGCTCCAGGATAAAGTGGAGATGGCAACCCCCAAAGCCGTAAGGGACCGTCTCAGGTCTCTGCGCGAGGAGAGGGACTCTCTCATGGTCCAAAGGACCTCCCTTGTGGAGGCAAGGGACTCTGCCAGAGCCCAGCTCTCCCTCTTCCAGGAACGCAAGAGGGAACTGGAAGGAAGGTCCATCGATATCGCCAAGGCAGTGAAGAAGGCCGAGGAGGAGAAGGTCGCAGCCAGGGAGAGGGAGACACGTTTCGACAAGGAAGTAAAGGCCCTGGAGGCCGTTCTCTCGACCATAGATTCCAAGACCAAGGACCTCTACGAGCGCCGTAATGAGCTGGGACGGGAGGTGGAGAGGCTCCTGGCCCAGAGGGAGAATGCAAGGTCCTCCCTCATGTCCCAGGACCAGATAATAATCACTCAGCGCAGCAATATCAGGACGGCCGAGGACAAGCTCGCGGATATCCTGGCGGAGAAGCAGGGATTTCTTCAGGTGAAGCTCCCGGACCCACCCTATCCGACCGAGAGGGATATGCTCAGGACCGTCAGAGAAATAGAGGCCATCCTCGAGAACGCTGGCAATGTCAACCTCAAAGCGCTTGAGGAATACGAGGAGACCGAAAAGAAGAAGGTGGAGATCACAGAGGAGATGAAGTCTCTGGAGAAGGAGAAGGAGGAGCTTCAGAACCTGATCTCCGAGATAGACAGGAAACGCAAGGAAGAGTTCATGCACGTCTACGAGGGGATAGACCGCAACTTCAAGGAGATATATCAGAAGGTGTCCGGAGGGGGCGAGGCATTCTTCGAGCTCGAGAGACCGGATGACCCTCTCTCGGGAGGACTGCATATCCATGTACGGCCTCCGGGCAAGAAGATGACCAGGCTCAACGCTCTATCGGGCGGTGAGAAATCCCTCACATCCATGGCATTCATCTTCTCCGTACAGTCCTGGGACCCATCTCCCTTTTACCTCCTCGACGAGGTGGACCAGAACCTCGACGCGATCAACGCGGAGATCATCGCCAAGCTGGTCAGGGAGAACTCCAAATATGCCCAGTTCGTGATGATCAGCCTGAGGAAGATCAGCCTGAAAGAAGCACACCACCTATATGGTGTAACGCTCCAGAAGGGTGAATCCGTAATCCTTGGAAGGGTGGAGCTCAAAGATGTGGACTCCTATGAAAAAGGGGATGGTTCGGCAATGGAAAACCCTGTGGGAACAGAGGAAGGTGATGGTGAATGAACAAGGGAGCAGGACACCGCCAGCTCTCCCTGGACATAGAGGAGGAGGTCTTCCGCCATCTGCTGTTCCACAAGTCCCTGATAGATGACGAAGATGAGGGACTCTATCCCAGACTGGAAAGATACATCAATGTCCTTGCGGACCTCCAGGAGGAGGTCCATATCACCATCAAGGATTCCTATTCAAAGTCCATAGCTATGGTCCTCGAGCTCGCCACCGAGAATTACCTGGACCCCTGGGACGTGGACCTGGTCCGCTTCTGCAAGATGTTCCTCAAGAAGCTGAGGACCCAGGAGAGGGCCGACCTCATAGTGATAGGCAAGCTCATAAGGATGGCCTATTCGGTGCTCTACATGAAATCCAACGACACCCTGAGAAAGGCAGAGATGGGGTCGGAGTACGACCATGTGGAACAGGATGAGTTCTACGAATGGATGGAGGAGGACGAGACCTTCGAGGTTACAAGGAGCATACTGCAGACCAAACAACCGGTCCTGGTCGAATCCATCGTCCACAGAGGTGACCGCCCGGTCACGCTGATGGACCTCCTGAACGCCATCGAGGATGTGGAGGAAGAGGTCCAGACCTTCAGGGAGCAGAGGAGGGAACGCCTCCGGAGCAAAAAGATAGTGGACACCGCCAATAGACAGGATATTAACGATAAGGTCTACAAGGAGAATACGGAGGAGGATATCAAGCTGACATGGCAGAGGGTCAACCAGTTCAACGGCCACCCCATACCTTTCTCGAGGATAGACAACGGTTTTCAGCTGGATGCCACCTCCACCTTCATCTCGCTCCTCTACCTGGCAAACTGGGACAGGATAATGGTATGGCAGAGGTCCTTCCCCCTGGGAGAGATAATGGTAAAGAACATTTCCAGGAAGGATGGTGACCTTCAGTACGGGGACCTTGACGAGAACCTCCGCAAGGCGGAGGAGGGGACAACGACAATACACAAACCTGAGAGGATCATCATAGAGGAGAGACCTATCCCGGCCAACTTGAACACGTGAAGGAGGGCTCGAACTGGAGGAAGAGAATAGGGAAACAAAAGAGGAGGAGCTTCCGCCGATGCTCCTGGTCGAAGCGGCCCTGTTCTCATCGGGGAAACCCGTTTCCCTTGAGGACATCGCGGGCTCGACCGGACTGGAAGCACCGCTCGTGAAGCTCTATCTGAAGAAACTGTCCCAGACATACGCCCGGAGGGATACATCGCTTGAGGTGATCAGGGCAGGCAACAAGTATTCCCTCAGGGTCAAGGAGGTATTTGTCGAGGGCATCAGGATGCTGGCTGCACCCGAGATCAATTCGAAGCTCCTGAAGACGGCTGCCCTAATAGCTTACCACCAACCGGTGAAACAGGCTGACCTGGTGGACATGTACGGGACCAGAGTGTACGACCATGTGAAAGAGCTCGTGCACCTTGGGTTGGTGAGGTCGAGGAAGGAGGGGAGCACCAAGGTCCTCACCACCACCCATCGCTTCTCGGAGACCTTCGGTATATCATCAACATCCAAGAAGAAGGTCAAAGGCCACGTGAGGGAGAGGGTCCTTGAGAAATTGGAGAAGGTCACACTGGACAGTTATCAGGAGGGTCCCAAAGATCCGGATGGGACGGAGGAAGAGAGGACGGAGGCCGAGCCTGAGGAGAGCAGGGAGGAGTGACGCTCATAGAAGTTCGATCACGGCCTGCGTTCCCATGTAGAGGGCAATTATGAACATGCACGCGGCCAGGAAGTAGAGGAGCGACCTGCTTTTGGCCCTTTTAACGATGTGAGCGGCCGCCTGTGCCCCCAGGAGCCCACCCAGAGCGAACGGTATCGCAATGAAGGGATCGAAGGAAGCTCCCGAGATGACCACGACCCTTGTCCCCGACATGATGGCAAGCAGCATCATGGATGTGGCGATCGCCCTCTTCACATCCATTCTCAGCAGACCGACCTGCAACGGCATCAATATGGCGCCACCACCTATGCCGAAGGCCGAGGAGGCGGCACCGGCCGTGAACGATATCGGGGCCGAGAGCAACGATGTCAGAGCATCGATCTTCCTCCTCCCCTCTCCCTTTTTCTCCCCTGCATCATTCTCCTCCCTTCGGTTCCTGATAAGGATATATATCATCACCGTGGCCATGAGGATGGCGAAGATGAGCCTGAACTGGGAGTCGTCAAGGTTCCGGAGGAGCCACCATCCGACGAATAGTCCCGGGAGGGTCGGGAGTACGAGCAGTGCGAATACCCTGATGTCCACAAGCCTCATCCGAAGATATGTCACCGAACTGGAGACGGCGTTGGCCAGGATCATTGTCAGCGATACAAGGACCGCCATCTCGCTGTCCAGACCCCAGAGGAGCATCAGGAAGGGGACGGCAAGAAAACCCCCCCCGAGACCTGCAAGGGCCCCTATGGTGCTGATGATGACCCCGGCAAAAAGTAGTATGAACATGCCCATTATCTCATGCACGGACGGTCATGGTATTATGGATTATATTCCTTGGTGTTCGGTATGTTTCCTCTATGATACAGACCAATTCCTATCGTCATCACGGTTTTTGTTTTGTGTTGCCCGGCGTTGACCCCTAACATAAAAGAGTGACGCATGTCTTTGGTCTGCACAAGGTTAAAATGTTTTAAAGGATGACATCTACAACCTCGATCCACTCCCCCTCATTAAGCTCTCCCAGCCTGAGGCCCCCTATTGCGCTCCGATGGAGTTTCAGGACCCTGCTCCCCAGGGCAAGGAATATCCTCTTTACAACATGCTTCCTGCCTTCATGTATGCGAAGGGTAACGATGGTACTTTCCCCCATGGGTACAGCTTTTAGGAAATGGATATCCCTGACGACGGAACCGTCATCGAGCCTCACTCCATCCTTCGAAGCTCCGATCAGCGCCTTTTTGCTCCATCCACCGTTCACAAGGGCTACGTACTCCTTGGAGATGCCATACCTTGGGTGGGCGATCCTGTTCCCGAGATCCCCGTCGTTCGTGATGAGCATGAGACCTGAAGTGTCTATGTCCAATCTCCCGACCGGGAACAGACCCATCTCACGACCTCCCGGTATCAGGTCCACGACGTATCTCCTCCCGCGAATGTCCTGATCGACCGATATGGTCCCCGGCGGTTTGTTGATAACGAAATACCGAAGCTTTTCAGGGGTGACCGATCTACCGTCCACCATTATGATATCGGCCTCTCCCACCCTGGTCCCGGGTTCCGAAACAATGCTTCCGTTAACGGATGCCCTGCCCTCTGCTATGATCCTCTCGCATGCCCTTCTGGACCCCAGCCCGCATCTTGCCAGGTATCTCTGGAGGCGGATCGGCTCCATTTACACCTCACCTGATCCTTTCGCAGGGTTTCAACAGGTTCTCCGGCTCCTCTATCTGCCCTATGAAATATTCGAATGCCTTGAAATAGTAAAAACCGTCCTCGCCCCTCTCGTCAACCGTGGCCCTGACGGGACAGACCGTCCTCACGACCGGTATCCCGTTCTCCACCACTACCTTCTCCCCGATGGTCCCAAGGGAATAGAAGTTTGTGATGGTACCGATCTCGTAGAGATGGTGGAATACCGGGTCGCTGTTGAAGGAGCCAACGTTGGCTATGAAGGCAGATGAATAAAGCACCTCTTTCTCCATGTATCTTCTGGTGAAAAGACCGTGCTCGTCCATGAACCTGTAGAAGGGAAATCCTATCCGGATGAGGAAACCGGGAAAGACCAGGTATCCTTTGGCTTCCTTCTCGCCCTCGTCCTTCTTCCCCGACCTGACCTCCTTCACCTCCTTCCTGGCTGCCCTCACCGTATCGAGCAGGGTGAACTCGGGTCTGAACTCCCTCTTGACCACGGAGACCTTTGCTTCCCTGGTCATCTCCTTCTTCACGGAAAAAGAGAAATAGATGCCTTTTCGGTCGTATACTTTTCCCCCCTTCACGAAACGGTTCACACCCGGAAAAGCGTGGAAGGTCTTCAGCAGTGAATGGAGGAAGAGATGGAAAAAGGTCACCCTCTCACCGTATTCACTGCTCATCCTCTCTGCGAACGCCATCCCTGGTCCGGCCAGGATATCGTGATCCCAGAAATAGAGTGATTCGTACTTGTGTTTCAGGAAGTAAGGCATCATCCTGCGGTATGTCGGGAGGTTCCTGACCACCGTTCCGTCCGGTCGCCCCATGGTTGCTGAACGTTGAACAACAAATATAAACTGTCGGTTCGGAAGGTCTTGCTGTCCACAAGAGGATTTATATCTGGTACCCTTCATTACGGTGATTCGGGGGACCTGGTTTGACATTGAAGGGTAGGGACATAATCAACATCGGAGACCTTGAGCTTGATGAGATCGAGCTTATACTGGACATATCCAAAGAAATGCTTCCCGTAGCCAGGGGGGAGAAAAGGTCCAGAACCCTTGACGGAAAGGTGCTCGCCTCGCTCTTCTTTGAAGCATCCACAAGGACAAGATTGAGCTTCGAGACGGCCATGCACCGTCTGGGTGGGAACGTGATAACCATCACGGGACAGGAGGGATCATCCCTTATCAAGGGAGAGACCCTGGCGGACACTATCCGGATGGCCGACGCATATTCGGATATCATAGCGCTGAGGCACCCAAGGGAAGGCGCTGCCAGGATGTCTGCGACATTCTCCAGTGCTCCCGTTATAAATGGCGGGGACGGAGCAGGACAGCATCCGACCCAAACGCTTCTTGACCTGTTCACCATCCGTGAGGAGCTGGGGGATATCGGAAAGCAGAACGTCACCATAGTGGGAGACCTTCGCTACGGCAGAACGGTACATTCGCTCTCACTTGCGCTGGGTCGTATGGGGGCCACGATGACCTTCGTTGCCCCGGATATGATCCAGATGCCGGACCATATAATCTCGGACCTGAAAGGTATGGGGGCCAAGGTCAAAAGGACCACGGACCTGAAGGCCGAGATACCTGCCTCCGATGTCATCTACATGACACGCATACAGAAGGAGAGGTTCGCCGAAGAGGAGGAATACCGCAAGGTGGCCGGAGCTTACAAGCTGCAGGTCAGGATGCTCGATGATGCAAAGAAGCATATGATGATCATGCATCCGCTCCCAAGGGTGGACGAGATCCACCCGGAGATAGACAGTACACGTCATGCCAAATACTTCGCTCAAGCTTTCAACGGGGTCCCGGTCAGGATGGCCCTGTTGAAGCTTATCCTGGAGGGAGAATGATGAAGGAGGTCAAGATCGCCCCCATCAAGAACGGTACCGTCATAGACCATATCAAACCAGGGATGGCCCTAAAGGTTATGGAGATGCTCAGGATCGACGGTGACGCAAGGCATGGTGTCTCAATCGCCATGTATGCCAATTCCAAGAAGCTGGGCCTGAAGGACATAGTCAAGGTGGAAGAGCTCGAACTCGAGCCCGATGTAGTGAACAGGCTGGCGGTCCTTACACCAAACGCCACCATTTCCATCATCCGGGAACTCAAGGTCGTCGAGAAGTACATGGTCCAGCTTCCACAGGTCGTCGAGGGTATCGCCAGATGCGAGAACCTCAACTGCATATCCAATCAGAAGGAGCCGATAATCAGCAAACTGATCAGGACCTCGGCAGACCCACCCAGATACCGCTGTTTCTATTGCGGCAGGGACCAGGAGAACGTCCAGAACAACATCATTTGACGAACTTCATGGTACCGTCCATTATCAGTTCCCCGGCTTTTTTTAGCATCTCCATTGACATGTGCGGGGTCCTGTAAAGGTCGGCCCTTTCCGCGATCATCTCCGTTGCAATGGGTATATGAACGAATCCTGCTGGCCTCTCCGTCCGATGCGCCCAGTCCATCTCCAGATAGAAAACCTCGTTGCAGATGTAAACACCTGCAGAGTATGAGCGCTTTGCCGGTATCCCGTTCTTTCTAAGATGGTCCATAAGGCGAACAATGGGCAAACGGGTCCTGTATGCCAGCGGGCCCTTCTCCAGGATCTTCGCATCCTCCAGGGTCCTTCCCTTGTTGTCCGGTATCTCGGAGGATCGGATGTTCACCGCAACCTCCTCAAGGTTGATATGACCGATGGTCGCGTTGAGACCGAAGGAGATGACCCGGTCCGGATCCACTCTCTCAAGCTCTTCAAGAAGGACCTCCCCCGCCTCTCCGTAAACCACCGGGAGTATACAGGCCTCGACATCCGGGTGCGTTTTTGCTAGATGATCGGCGACCGCCTCCGCAGGATTGGACCTGAACCTCTCGAACGGACCGAAACCTGTTACCAGTATCTTCATGACACAGGTATTGCGGTCTTTCTAAAAAAGGTTCACCGGGAGCTATCCCTTCATTTGTTACATAAATAAAATAAAAGGTCGGGTGCGGTCCATGACCACACCCGATGCGACCGTTGGGTTCAGTTCCTCTTCCTGGACCAGGCGAAGAACGATGTCCCGATACCCATCAAAGTAACGGCGGCAAGGATGCCTCCGATGATAACACCTGTACCAATGGGTACGGGGGGGTTCGGCGGTTCTGCAAGTATACGGACCGTGACCTCTGCAAAGGTGTCGGATTTGGTATGATCATCGTCCATGACCCAGAGCTTCACGGTGTAATCACCAGGGTTGTCGTAACGGTGGGTGGCCACTTTGGTCGGCTGATATCCTTCCTGGACACCGGTGGTGAGGTCGGAATGGGTCCCGTCCCCGAACTCCCAGTAGTATCCGATAACATTGCCGTCAAGATCGTACGATCCGTCCCCCGACAGCATCACTGGCTGCTCATCCATGTAGTATGAAGGGTTCGTATCCTTGATGACGGCTATGGGTACCCTGTTCATAACGGTGATGGTGTAGGAAGCTTCCCATTTGGCCTGCTTCCTGTCGGACATGTTGATCTTGACCACATAGGTCCCGTTCTCCTTGTAGATGTGGTCGACCTTGGGCTGTTTGGAGATCGTTCCGTCCCCGAGGTCCCATGTGAGTCCGTAAAGATCGTCAAGCGGGCTGGTCGAGACCTGGTCGTCGTTGTAGAACTCACCGTCGGGATCGAATGAGCCCGAAGCGTCGAAGACCAGAACGTTGTTCGTGTCGACCTCCTTGTTATCCAGGTTTCTCCATCCATCGGGTGCCGTTATCTCGACGACCCCCACAGGATGCAGGTTGGCCGGTATGATCTTCACAAGGGCCTCATCCTCATTTGGGTATTCCCCGTCCGAAATGGTGAGCCTGACCGTGAATGTTCCCGAGGCAGAATACAAGTGCGTCACAACGTCCCCGTAGATCTGTTTGGACCCGTCGCCGAAATCCCAAATGTAGATCAGGTTATCGGTGTATTCGGAGTCCCTTTTCATATCGTAGTTGGGATCGTCATTGGGGTCGTAGGATTTCCTGCCGTCGAAAGTGACGTTCATCCCTACCTCGAACTCGCCCTCATCCTGTGTGGGGCGGTTGGGGCCGGCGTTGGCGGTGGGAGGCAGGTTGACGTATACCCTGTAGGGTTCGGATTCCGTGATGATGTCGTTGTCCCAGACCTTGAGCTTCACACCCCAGAAAAGCTTGCCGTTGCTCGCTGCTCCCCTCTCGGACCATCTGTGCTCGGATTGCGGATTGGACACGAAACCTTCGGTCCGGGTGCCGTCTCCCCAGTCCCATTGATACTTCAGACCGATGTCAGGAATGTCGTCCTCATCCTCGTCAAAGCCCGGGAGTCCCTCATATGAGGTGACCACATTTCCATTCTGGTCTTCGGTCTCCACCATTATGTCCGGGTCGTAGGATTCAGAGCCGTTGAAGTAGACCAATCTATTCTTGGAGGTCTGGAACTCCTCGTAGAAGGCGTTGACCATGTTCGCATTGTGGGACCCTCTTATCACGGCGACCGGTCCTCCGTTGGATATCACATGGAGGAGAAGGGTCGCGTTCCCGCTCAACGTATTGACGTTATCCGTGGGTCCATCGTAGACCGTAAGGGTCACTCTCCAATCCCCCGGTTCGTCAAAGGACTCCCGGAGGAATGTCTGGTCCTCCCGGGTATACATGTCATACGGACCCTCGAACAACCAGGAATAGCTGAGCTCGGAATTTGGGTCTGGATCGAAGGCATACCCGCTGAAGGAGAGCTCCCTCTGCGGGAGAACATACGCTTCACCCTTCTTGGCGTAGCTCTTCGGTATCTGCGGGATCACGGACACGGAGACCCTGGGAGCGTTCTGTGATTTATATGCCAGAAGCTGGATGGTGTGCGTTCCCTGGTTCTGATCGCGGTCCATGACCGTCAATGTGATGTTGATGATCTGATACTGCTCTTCGGCCGGGAGGCCCTGGTCCATTGCCGGCAGCCGTATCTTCCACTCATAGGTCGGCTCCACCTGCCACCCGGTCGTCATCGTGATCTTGTAAGGTTTATTGTTGATGGATGTCTCACCTTCCCACTTGTATTTGAGAGTGTCCTTCTCACCAAGATTGTCCTCCGGAAGGTCGGCGTATCCATCGCCATCGTCGATGTTCTTGTTATCCTCGCCTATATCGGCCCCGGGCCAATCAGGGTTCCCGTAACCTATCCCATCGGCTCCGACATCATCCTGCGGGTCGTAGGACCGGCGCCCGTCCAGGAACAGGATATCTCCTTCCTTGAGCTGTGGATATTGTTCGGTAAAGATCGGGGCTTGATATCTCGGATCGAACTTGGGCCTGAGGAAGTTGTCCTTGTTCTCCGGGAAGCCCCTTTCAACTCCGGTATCCGCCACCGGGAGCTGCTGGGGATGTTTGTAGGGCAGTGTTATCCAGCTCAGCTTTCCGGTGTAACCACAATAGAGGAGCAGGTCCATGGTCCTGTTATCCGAGTCGTCAGGCTGGTTGTCTATCCTCCAGATGAGCACCCATATCCTTCCGCCGGAGATATCACCCGGGATGTTCGGTCTCCCGTCGTCATCGATATCGAGCCAGTAACCGAGACCATCCATGGACTCCTCCATTTGCCTCTGAGTCTTCCACATCTCCGAGGAGTTGGTCGTGTATGGGTCCAGAGTATTGGCCGGGTCCATCGGGTCATAGGGAGAGTTCCACCAATCGAAGTCGAACTGCATCATGCCCTCGATCGCAGCGGATGGAGACGGATTCTCGAAATCGTAGTCCCCGTCCGTATCGACCCAAACCTGCACCTCCAGCATCTTTCCTCTGCCCATCAATGGGTTGGTACCCATCGATATGAGACCCAATGGATTGATCGTGAGGTTGATGACACCCATGTCGTTCATTGAGGTGTCATACTGGGCCGTCAGCTGCCTGTTGGTCCTGGGATACGAGAAGTTCATCGGATGGTCCTCTGTATAGGTGATGTTTATATCCTCCTTCATCAGACCGACCTCGTCACCGTTCGTGGTGGCGTTAATGTCATCGAGCCACTGGTAGTCCTCGGTCATGTTCTTGCATCTGGCCCAGAACTCCCTCTGAGGATAATACTCCAGATAGTTGGACCAGTTGTGCCACCTCTGGTTCCAGGGCTGATTGTAGTTCTCATCGTTCCAACCGGACCATTGCGGATACTGGTCCATCTTGTTGTGCGCATCGGTCCTGGTGGGCTCCTCTGCGGATGCGGGTTCGGTCTCTTCAGCTTCTGCGTTTCCGACCACGTCCATCATGGATGCAAAACCAACGGCCACCATTAGACCGATCAGAATAAGGGCAAGGGCAACTTTGCGCATGTATTCCCTCCAGAAAATTTACGTTTCAGTATGTAGTGTACCACGTAGGTTGGGTGTATTACGGACTCCATAGATAAAGTTTCCCTGCTCTTCAGATATCTGGACATCAGGCCAGGCCTCCTTTTCGATATAGCTTGGGGGATCCTTCCGTCGATACTCCGACACTTCGGTGGTAGATCGATAATAAAAACCATATCTGTCTTATTTAAGGATTGTTATTTCATGTGCCTGGTGCATCCCAGGGTTCATTTCTGCATGGCTATGAGCATGCTTTCGAGCTGACCTGCAAGTCCGACGTACATCCTCATATCGCCTTTCTGTCTTGCCTGTTCGGCCATCTTGATGATATCGAATATCCCCGAAACGTCCTTCCCCCTCTCATGCATTTTGACAGATGCTTTGTAGACAAGATCGATCTTCTTGAAAGCCCCGTCGATGGCGGACCTCTCCGGTCCATCCTTATTCTTGTCTATGGCCTTCTTCACACTCTTGTTCTGCTCGGCCATTATCTCTTCTACGGTGGGTACCTCGCCCTCACCGTTCTCGAGGTCCTGGGGATCCATCCGGGGGTCGCTCTCTATGTTTTCCTTTTCCGTTGATGACGGACCTTCCCGTGAAATCGGTTTGGGGTCCTTGTTCGGGGAAGCAGGAGTCTCCTTCTTCAGGACCAATATCTTCTTCTTGACGATCCTGATCACGGGTTTCGCGGTTTCTCCCTCTCCCTCGACTTCCTCCGGGGGGGTATCTTCTTTCTTTTCGGTAGGTTTTGGCCTATTCCTTTTTACCGGGATGACCGTCACTTCTTTCTCTATCGATGGCCCCTCTTTCACAACATCCGGTCCGGGTTTCGAAGGCTCCTTGATCTCCGCCAGGACGACCTCCTCGGAGGTGACAAGGCCCTTGATCGCCTCCTCGGCAAGTGCGTTCACGGCCTGGGCCAGAGGAAGGAAGTCTTCTTTCCCTTCCTTGTAGGAAACCGAAAGCTCCTTGAACCTCTCCTTAGCCAGTGCAAGGTCGCCTCCGAGAGATCCGTAATCGGTGATCTTGCCCTGTATCTCAATAAGCAAGGACCTCCTGAACTCCTCGTTGTGGATGGTCGACCCTATCTCATCGGCCATCTCCACGACCTGCTGGAACTCCCCATCCCGATATCGAAGTGCCATATCCCTGACCTTTGTTATGACCCTCGCCGCACTGCCACCTATTCCCTTGAGGGGAGCCGTATCCTTCTGGATGCTTACTACCTTCTCCGCCGCCGCCTCCTTGAGCCTCATGGCCATCAGGTCTTCCTCTCCGGCTGCCTTGAACTTTACCCGGTTGTCCTTGACCTTCATCTCCACGGTGGGTCCCACATCCTTGGGGGAGACCACCTCGATGCTACCCTTCTCCTGTGGATCGACATCCGGTCCCTCCGAATGGGTGATCTCGACATCCGTTAACTGCTCCGTCAACATCCCGCTCATTGCCGCTCTCGTATCCTCTTCCGACATCAGCGTTGGCATTTCCCCGTGTACCCGGAGCCATAACGACCTGAAGGGTTCTTCAAGAACGGAGGGTTCCCGGACCTTATCGGTATTGTCCAGAAAGGTCTCGACGCGTGAATATTTATCAGATCCGGTGACAGCGGTCATGTTCCTCAACCCAGGGCTCGACATCTCAAGTACCGCTATTTTTCATATATAGTTTTTGATTGGATACGAGAAACTGGTCTGGGGAGGACCATTTGTCCAGGGGTTGTTGTGACCGAGGAGATCTCAAAGACCTCAAGGACCATGAGCTAAGGACATCAATGTTCGGACCTATTTATCGTATGCAAGCGATATCACGCGCCATTTTCTTAGAATAATTTTCCTCTACGAGTAGAAAATGGCACAGAGGAGGGGACAATGAAAAAAGACGTTCAATTGACGATGATCCTTTTTTCATGTCCAGATAAATAAGACAAAATTGTTGTTCGGACCTATTTATCGTATGCAAGCGATATCACGCGCCATTTTCTTAGAATAATTTTCCTCTACGAGTAGAAAATGGC
>JAFGLL010000093.1 GCA_016928095.1 Thermoplasmatota archaeon | reverse complement strand
TTTGGAACTTCCCGAGCTTACCAAGCCTCAAAAAGAAATCATGGAAATGGTTGGGTTATTGTAGTGATAAAACAGGGCACATCTGGGGTAAAAGGGGGCGGTCCCGAGTTCCCCCGCCGCCCCCGATCCCTTTTCTTGATCCCATTGACAGATGATACTTTTATCTTTTTATTAAAATGGAAAGTGAAGAGAAGGAATAATCCAATAATATCTATTATTTTGTATTAATAGCTAAATAATAATATATTACATGATTTTCAACAGTTGTCGGCCCTATACATAACCGATCATACTCACGACATGTACGGATTCTTATCCACCGTCCAGGGTACATCCCCGAGTGCACGGACTCACTCGTTCTGTACTTTCTGCAGAAGCTGTATTATCAATCTCTCCGGGGCAGCCCCTTCCTGATGGTATTTGTCATTGATGACTGTCCTGGGGACCCCCATGACATTGAACTTCTGGGAGAGTTCCGGGAACTCCTGCGCTTCCACCATGTCAGCGGTGACCTTTTCGCTGACGAGGGCCATATGATGGGCTAGAACCACTGACGAGGGGCAGTATGGACATGTCGGGGTGACGAAGACCTGTATGTGGATATCCTTCGTCAATCCCCTGAGGAACTTCTGTCCCTCCTCGGAGATCCCGATGCTTCCTTTTGAAACGGTAAGAATGGCATCCAGGAGCGACGTGAACTCGTAACCGGCAGGTATCCCGAAGAACCTGATCCCGAGGTATTCGTATTTCTGCTCCGTCCCCCTCATTATCACTATCGCGGGTGTCTTGTCCACACCATATTTCTCCGCCAACTTCCTATCCTTTTCCATATCAAGATGCTTCACTGTGATCCTTTCGGAGAGTGCGGAGATCTCTTCCACTATGGATAGGGTCTCCTTGCATGCCATGCATCCGTCCTCTGCCGTGAATACCATCACATGCACAGGCCCCTTCATCTCTCCAAGCGCTTCCTTGACATGCTCCTTTGTATCCTTGTCCATCAGTTCCATGGAATTCTCACTCCTGCACGGGTTGCAGCACTCCGACAGGATACATACTTATAAGATTTATGCATAAATAGACGGGATACACGGGTTTTTCAGTTCCGGTCCCACATATCGTCGGGAAGCTCGGCGTAAACCTCTTTTTCGTCGATGATGGAGAGGGCAGATGCCATATCTGGACCGCCGGGGCGAAGAAAACCCTCGGTAAGGTCGGCGATATACTTCTTCTTCAACGTCCAGTAGTTGATCCTCCACTCCCGTCCGTCGTAAAGCGTCGTCTCTTCCCTCTCCGTCTTGAGGATCCCCAGGTCCTCCAACATGTAGAATATGTCACGGTCATCGGTCTTGAGCATGTTATCGATGATGCGCTCCCCGTACCCGAAGAAGTTCAACACGTGCTCCGCCATCTCTTCTGCCACACCCACCTCGAGAGAGCCCTCCTGGTTCTTCTTCTTGAAGGAACGCTGGATCGCAGTTGCTAGAACGCACCGGGAGACCACATCGGCCTTTCCCCCGAAAAATTCGACAATAGCAGATTTTCCCAAAAGGTCTTCCTTCAGTACCATAAGGACTCTATCCCTGTCAATTTTACAGTATTCGACCCAACTACATGACTTTTTCACCTAATTAAAATTCCCCTTGTTCTCAGCTGGTGTGAATGCCCCAACTAACTTTAAAAACCCTTGTTCGACTCATATACACGAGGGTGAGTGCAAATGGCGTTGCCAAAGCTCAGCGAGCGATGGGTCAGGATCATTGTTGTAATTTTCTCATTGGCAGGCATGATAGCGCTTGGTATCATTGCGGCAGTTACCGAGGTGGAAAGGATACATCTGTGGGAAGCGGTCGACCATTCGGGAGAAAGGGTGGAGGTCGAAGGTCGGGTGATAGGGATTGCATCCTCCGCCTCTGGATCCTCCTGGTGCCTGGTGATGGAAGAGAACACCACAATGGAGATATTCATCGAAAATGGTAGGCCTGACCTCGAACCCGGTACGCTTATCTCCATAGAGGGCGAGATAACAATGATCGGAGGGGACCCTGTGCTCACCGCTCAGAAGGCGGAGGACTTCCAGATCGAGGAGAGCTCATCCGTCCAGAAGTTCGAGGGGGATACTGTATGGGGGAAGACGAATTACCTTACAGCAGTGGTGCAGTCCTCGGTCCATATCGGCTGGATGGACCAGGAGGTCGTTATCATCCCCCTTGGAGAGGGGGGATCGACGGAGAGACCGGTGGTCCTGGCCATGAACAGGATCGATTACGATCCAAGGCCGGGAGATATACTTAACGTGACGGCTTTCTTCACAGGACCACGATCTGCGATCACATATGGTGACCGGAGCTTTGACCTTCTCTCCCGGGCTGAAACCCTTACAACGAGCCTTCTCTGGCTGGTGAACGAGATGGAGGCCTCTCCCTCTGCAGCGCCTCTTCAACCGGTCACGCTCGAAGGATATATCAGATACCCTCCGGGAGGAAATACCCTCTATATCTCGGAGATGGTCGAGGGAGGGGATATATCCGTCAGGGTCAGGCTTCCGCAGTCCAGACCCGACCTTTATAGAGGTGACCTCGTCCGGCTTTTCAACTGCTCCTTCTCCTGGGATGTAAAAGGTATGAGGCTCGAGCTGGTCGCGGAAAACCTCGAGATACTCGATGTACACGGCCCTTGGAGGCTAAACCTCGGTTCAATGGAATGGGGTCTACTGGATTTCGTTGACTGCCGGGTGGTGGTATCCGGCACCGTAGAGGTTTTCGTGAACACTACCCGTATCATGCAGGATGGGGTCTCTCTCGAGATCAGGAACTATACCGGTCCGATGGGGTACTGCGATACGGAGGTGACCGGGAAGCTTCTTTATGACCAGGTATTGAACACCCTATTCCTTGAATCGGAGGCGGTCACACAATGATCGATCTGATCTTGCTCGTCCTTCTCGGGGCTATAGCCGGGACCTGTTTCGGGGTCCTTACAGGCCTGATCCCGGGAGTACATGTCAACAACGTGGCCATCATCCTGCTTGGGATGTGCCCGATGATCTCCTCGGTCCTTCAGGACCTCACTGGTCTCTCCACCACCGAAACCATGCTCCTGGTCGCTTCCGCCATAGTGGCCACATCGATGGCCCATACTTTCCTGGATTTCATTCCCTCGACGTTCCTCGGGGCCCCGGAGGCTGAGACGGCTCTCTCGGTCCTTCCCGCCCATGGTATGCTCCTGGAAGGGAACGGTTACAGCGCGATCTTCCTATCGGCGGTCGGTTCCTTCGGGGCCATCGTTGCCGGGACACTCCTTTTGATACCTTACAGCCTGCTTGTGAAAGACCCCATCAACGGATACCAGCTTCTGAAGCAGGTCATGGTCTGGGTCCTGATCGGTGTTGTCGTCCTGATGCTGGTGACCGAGAGCAAGAAGGTCCCTTATATTCCTTCCAGAACAGAGGACGGGAAGCTCAAGTGGTCGGAAGGCAGGTTCTCATCCACATTAGGGGTTCTGGGGGCATTCTTTCTCTTCCTGACAGCGGGTCTCCTGGGGCTCGTTGCCCTCGATCTCCAATTGACCTCACCCCTCGGGCTTCCGGCTACCTCCCTCTTTCCCCTCCTTTCCGGGCTGTTCGGAACATCCACCCTCCTCGAATCTCTGAGGGGGGGGGCCACCGTTCCGTTGCAGAGGATAGAGAAGCAGTTCGTGGACCCTGGAGAAGCTGTATCCTCGATCGCCTCTGGCTCCATCGCAGGTTCCATTGTGGGTTTTCTACCAGGGATGAGCGGAGGTGTTGCCACAGTGATCGCAATGATATTCCGAAAGGAACCAAAACCAAGCTCGGTAATCCTGACCCTCTCCGCGATAAACACTGCTAACTCGTTCTTCGTTCTGGGAGCACTCTTCCTCATCCTGAGACCTCGATCGGGGGCGGCCATCGTTGTGAATGAGCTCGTGAACGTGAGGGAATGGAGTGGTATGCTCCCTCCTTCGGAACTATCCCTTCTGCTGCTTGCGGCCCTCCTTGCCTCGTGTCTGGGTTTCTTCCTGACCCTCAAGCTCGGATCAAGGCTCGCCAATATTATGCCCCGGCTTCCCTACAGCAAGGTGGCCATCAGTATAATCATACTGATAGCGGTGATGGTCCTTGCCTTCACGGGACCCCTCGGTCTTCTGGTGCTTTCGGTATCCACATCGCTCGGTATGATAGCACCGTTGACAGGGATAAGAAGGTCCCACGCCATGGGTGTTCTTCTACTTCCTGTCATAACCATGATATGGTAGTGGGGCATGATCCTCGGAGGATCCGGTTCCAACCGTCAATTCGAACGGATGCATGACCGATATCTCATTACAGGGTCATCCTGTTATGGCAGTCCTTGGCGAGCTCGAACGCCTTAATGTACTGCTTCTGGATGACAAGGTTCTGGACCTTCTCGATATCCTTTCTATATTCATCCGTATCCCTGCCCTTGGAATGCAGCCTCATGATCTCGACCTTGATCTTGGGGATGAGCGTGAAGAGCTCGGTCCGGGCCCTGTCAGCCTCGGAGACCGCTTCCTTCCTGCTCTGGTCGAACGTTGCCATCTGATCAACGTTGGAGGGTCTTGGTTCATTCTCGTCCATGATGGTGGCCACCATTTCCTTCTTCAGCTGGTCCGGGGACCTTGTAAGAAGCTCGTTGATCTCCCGGTCCAGCTTAAAAAGTTCCTTCTCCGCATTCTGGTGGTCAAGGTCGTCTATCATTGCACCGATCCTTCTGACCCTTTCGTTGAAGCTGGCTACCGGCATCCCCGACCTCTCGAGCCGGGAGAGTTTCCCTTTCTGCGCCAGCAGGTTGCCTCTGAGCTTGTCCAGTCTGGTCCTGAGCACCCTCCTTTCCGAGACCTTCGAGGAGAAGTTCTCGATCACACGGGAGAGCAGCTCGTTGGTACCTTCGACATCACCTGCACTCATCAGTACGTTGGCCTTGGTCAGTATGGTCTTGTACTGGGAAACCTCCATGCCCAGGGACCTGCCCTGCCTGATGAGTTCGGTCATTTGTTCCATCATTTCATTGACCTTGAGATCGGCTGCCTTGGAAGAAAGTGATTCCCGGAAACCGTTCAGGAGGTCCAGTCCTTCTTTCAAATTCCCCTCGTCGGCAAGGGAATATGCAGAAGATATCATCTCCTCCACGTTTCCCACATCCATTTCATGCGTGGAGCATTTTTCGGCCAGGTCGCGGATCTCCGTCTCGATGAGGGAGAACGTCCTCCTGGTCATCTTTTCTTCCAGTTCGACCTGTGCCTCTATGAGAAGGTCAAGTGCTTTCTGATGCTCATTTGAGCATATGAGCCTCGAAGCTTTTTCCAGTTTTTCCGCCGGGGATATTATATTCACAAGAAGTCCGTCGGCCTCTCTTATTGCTTCCTCGACCATCTGCTTCCTCTGGTTGATGACCTTGTACAATCGTCGGCTCCCGATCACTTCCAGGAGCTCTTGAGCAGCCTTCACGGCTTCCTCGTACTTGCGGTCCAGATAAAGGGCTTTCATCTTCTCGAGTTGGGTTTCGAACGCTCCGATCTCATGCCCTTCCCCACGAAGCTCCTTCATATGGTTCATGATCTTGATAAGCTTCTTCTGGTAGTCCACTTTAAGCTCCTCGTTGCTTATGTGGACAAGCCTCTGCTCGACGATGAGTAGATGTTTCTCGAAGAGTTCCAGATCACGCTCCTCCAGCGATCCCGAAGCTTCCCGGAGAGGACCCTCGAGCGGTGTGATGTCGAACCCTTTCTTCTCCATCATTGACATCTGTTCCTTGATCTCCTCTATCCTGTTGGAGGCGATCTCGTAACCATTCCTCTCCTTCAACCTTGTTAATGCCACCTCCGCTTTCTCCACCATCCTCTCAGCGCCCTCCGTGTCCCCATCCAGAACCATATCGTCGGCTTTCTCAAGGATATGGAGGATCGGAGAGATATCGATGTTATCCACCAATTCACCTGCCTCGCTCCTGATCTGCGATATCCTGCTCCGGGTGCCCTTGATGGCCTCTTCCTCGATATTGGCCGCCTCTTGAGATACCCTGTCCAGGAAGGTTTCCATGGACCTCAGTGCTTTGTCGGGGTCCGTCCTGGCAAGTTCGATTATGGACCCCTCCTCCTCCTTCAGGTCCTGAAAAACCCTTGATCCTGATCCCAGGGAGGTCTCGATCTCCAGTAGCAGGGGGCCGATGGAAAGAAGAAGTGATTCCAGTTTCCCTGTCTCCTTGCCCGACCTCTCCGCATCTCCCCTTTCCACTAGCTCCATGCTCTTGATCTTTGCCTCGATGATCTGTCCGTTGAAGAGTAAACCTCTGACCTCCTCCAGCTCTTCCCTCAGGGAGGATGTATCCACCTCGACCGAGATCTCCTGGATCATGGTCTCAACATCGGATATGGAACTATTGATATCACGGGTCAGGTCCTCGGTCAGCTTTTTGTGAGCTTCCTGCATTTTTTCAAGGATCAAGATCAAGCTTGAACGGACACCTTTCAACCCTTCAAGGTCTAAATCCTTTTGCTCCTCCAGGCACTCTGATAATTCCGTCCCGAGGTCATGGACCCTCTCTGATCCTCCCACCCTGTTGAAATCCTCCATCAAAACATTGATGGTGCCGGTGGTGCTCTCGATTTCCGCCTTTAAAAGCGAGAACAGGTATTTTTCCATCCAATCACGGGATGTCCCAAGGTAAGAGGTGAAGACCCCCTCGTCCTCCTTGGCCCTGGCCTTTTTCATCATATCCATGTGGGGTTGTATCGGTGATATGTCACCACCCATCTCCAGGATATCATGTGCCATCTCATCGATCCTTCTGGTCTCCTCGTCAGCCCGTTCAAGGTCAAAGGTCGAGGAGGGTCCGCCAGGCGGCCCGGGTTCCTCAACGGAGACCAAGCCCACTACCTTCACATCGGAGGAAGCCTCCTCTCCCGCAGGTGCGGCTGGTATGGCCTCATCAGCTTTCGGGGCCGAGGGCTCCTTTGGCTCCATGAGCTTCTTTTCGGGCTCAACGCTTGCAGGTTGCCGGGCCTCATCCGCGGTCCGATTGGTCCTGGTCTTCTTTATCGCATTTTTATTCTTACTCTCGATCTTTAAAAGCAGTATATCGTACTTCTCGAGGGCTGTCTCTATCTTCTCCTCATCCTTCACACTGCTCAATGTCGATCCAAGGTTGTCCAGGATCTCCGATAGGCGGGATGTATCAACGCCCTTCTTTGCCAGTTCTTCTATACGCTCCTTGAACTCTGCGATCCGTTGGAAATTCACTGACCTATCGTCCTGGCTCATCTTGACCCCCCAGCCTTCTACCTGAAGTAATTAATGGTTTCTATGGACCGTACAATACATGTCATACTTCTTCTTTCATATTTATGTTATGATTTGAATGTTCTTTTTGGGAATTATCACCTAACTGTCCTTGGTGCTCACTCTGTGCTCAATAATATGAGCATCTCCCCCCATAGGCTGACCCAAACCTGCTTTTGGTAGTGTGGACAAGGGTACACCGGACCCTTTCACATCGTGACCCTCGGGAGGAGATGATCCGTAGAGGTCCTCGTAGGATACCTGCTTTTTTCCATCATCCTCGACCTCCTTTCCAAAGAGGTTCTTGCCATCCTCCCGCATCTTCCTGACATGCTCGATGAACTCTGCCTCTTCCCTTTTTTTCTCCTTAGTCTGCTTCCTCACGAAATAGAGTGAAGCAAAACCGATCAGGACCAACAGGACCAGCAGGGTCAGCACGACACCGATCTTGGTGGATGTGGGGATGTCATCCAGGTTCGATCCGCCACCCCCCCCGGTTGAACCATCAGACCCGATAGTACCTACCACGATCGCTCCCTCTCCTGCGGTATCGGACATCACATACCTCTCGGCAATACCCTTGGACTCGCCGTATTCGAGTACATGCTCCGATTGGACGAACAGTGAGAAATTCGCGGGATCGATGGGCAAGGTCAATCCTCCATCTACCAGTTCTGCAAATGGTATCAGCCATACAAGGGAATGCTGATTGGTGATAAAACCTGTGCTGGTATTGTGGAGAACAGGATCACCCAGGTACTCCCTGTAGGCGATCATTTCAGCATCCAGAGGTCGTCTATCCGGGATCTGTACCCAGTTGGTGAGGTTCTGAAAATCAACGGCGATCTCCGAATATCCCGGTCTGAGAACGTAAAGTCTGTACCTGAAGCTACCGTCGATCTGGATGGAATCCTTGACGCTCAGGGTCACCTCCAGGTTGTCCCCCCTTCTCTGACAGATAAGTGATGTGATATCCACACCCGCTTCCTCCACCTTTTCCACCTTGAACTTTCTTTCATCTTCGGGATAGTTCAACCTCCAGCTTTCACCGAACTTCACCACATCTCCCGGCACCTCCTGAAAACTCCTGAAGAGGTCACCCATTGAAAGGTCCTCGGACCTCTCCAGGAAGATGATCACACTGGCCGTGCTCGTGAGAGTGCCATCGGAGACAGTAAGTCTAACTGTACGGTTTCCGAATATTCCCTCTGCATATAGATGCGATGAGGTTCGACCAATACTTGTAGCACCGTCCCCCCACTCCCAGGTGAAACCCAGAGCGTCACCGTCCGGATCAGGGCCGACCACGGCCTCCACAAGGACCTCTTCACCCGGTAGTATGGATCCCGGGTTTACCCCGGTAACAACGATCTGGGGGGTCGGGGGTCTCTCATTGACCGCTTCTATCCTGAGGTGAATGTCTATCATCACAATGTCGTGGGTGTCCGACATCTGCAGAGCGAATGTGTAATCCCCCACATCCTCCTGGACTGCTTCTATGGTCATCGTACCATTTTTAGGGTCCACTTTGAGGAGATCCAGTGTCTCGTTCGAGGTGAAGAAGACCTTTGATATCGGGTCGTCGTCATCATGGTAGGTCACATTGTATACCTTTATCTCATCCTCGTATGCGTACATGTAGAAGGTACCACCTTTGTACTCCGCCGAGCCGATCCTTTCAACATAAGGAAGATCGTTGACCGATGTGACATTGACCGTTATACTGTCCGTTATATTGCCATCACGGTCGCTGCAGCGGAATGTGAGCACCTCGTCACCGTACCAATCCGTATCCGGAATAACGCTCATCTCGACGGCTATCACCTTTTTGGCAAGGTTCTTTGTGTAGATGAACTGTGTATCCAGGTTCTCCGGTACACCCACAAGTTCGAATTCGATCTCGTCACCGTTCGGCTCATAGAAATGCCTTGTGAGATTGATGTTCGGGAACAGGGGCTGGTCTTCGCTCGTCCTTGCCATTGTCCATGGGTCTGACGGATCTACGACAGGCATGGTAAGGTATGACCACAACACTATCTCCAGATTGTAGGGCTTTGTCGATGCCGGATAGCTCCCCCTTGTGGAAAGGGAGACATAGACCCTGAGCACGATCTCCACGGCCGATCCTCCATCGTTCTTGAATATGTAGGACCCCCCATTCCCCATCTCATCGAAAAGGAAGAATGTCTCGTTAAGTACCTGGAGCTTGAACGTCAGGTCCCCCTGGAACGCCAGCTTCGCTTCCAGGGCCCTATCGGGAGGCACCGAGATATGATAATAATCCACGACATCCTTGGAAGGGTGGAGGTAGTTCGCCACGTTGACCGACTCAGAGAGGCCTATTCCAGGTGGAACATTGTTCTTATCGTAAGGACGATTGTCCACCTCTTTCGTGCCTCCCTGGTAGATCTCGTAGGATGAGCTGCTCCCCCTGGGATCGCTGGTCACCCAGAGGTAATAATCTCCGTCCCTTGGGACTATGAAGATAAGCTCCTCCAGGGACCCGTCAGAATATATCTCCCCCATGATTAGCCCGTTCGGCTCCATGAGGGTCCCTTTAACGTTCGCACCTGCTGTCCTCTTCAATCCGATGGAGTATTCCTGAGCATCCAGCTGGTCGTTCTCCGTATCGCCGACAAGGTCAAGGAGATGATACCAGTCATCGGTATCGGTAGCATCAAGATAGCCGGGGACGGGATTCGTATCGAAATAGAGGTCCTCGGCCTCATCGATGGTATCGTTCGGTTCTGCTCTGGTGGAGGGCTCCGCTGTCCTGGCTTTCATAAAACACCCGATGATCAGGATCAGGACCACCGGAACCGTGATCAAGTCCCATTTAGACTTTCCGAATGACAAGATATCACCCCGAGACAGGATACGATATCTGTACACTGGTATAAATAGTGTAATTGGTAGGTGAAAAATATGTATAAAAAAAAAGCGCCTCCCGATAAGGGAGGCGCATATTACTCTGTGACATCTCACTGTGGAGGCATCGGTGTTTCCGGAATGGCCTCAGCCGGTTCCTCGGGTGCAGGCATTTCAGGCTCCACCGGGGGTTCTTCATAGCCCTCCATCGGGAGCTCGCCTTCCTCAGCCGGAACCTCGGTTTCTTCCACCGGCATATCTCCTTCTTCCGGTGCCAGCATCTCTTCCTCGGCCGGTTCCTCGGGCTCTTCCTCCTTCTTTCCCTTCATCATGAAGACAACAATGAGGATTATGATCACAACCACGACTATCACGATAATAAGTATGATGAGCCAGAGGTAACTGGTTTCATCATCGTCATCATCGTCATCGTCATCATCGACCGCGGGCTCGAGGTGCACGACCGCGCTCTTTCCGGCAGAATCGTATCCGGCCTTCAGGGTGGGTGCAAGTAGACTGCCACCGTGGTCCACAAGGGTTGCAATGAAGAAGATATGGAAGTCATCCTTCGTGATCCCCGCGTCGTCGAGGTCGGACAGGGCGATCCTGAAGACCATGTTGTTGCCGGATATCATGTCGTCGTCGCCGGATATGTAATCCGAAAAGAAACCCATGGTGTATACATCGGCCTCAGCGGGTTCGAAGTCCATATTGGGAGCGGCCTGGTCGAACTTGGCCTCCGTGAATGTGGACTTCACGAAGTAGAGCCTGTAATCAGGTATCATATAGTTGCCGTCCATCATGTCATCTAGCGTGGGCGAGGTGTAAGGGGCTCCTGCGAAGGTTATGGTTATCACGAGCTCCTCTCCATCGAGTGCGGTCGTGATGCCCGTGACATCTATGCCCTGGTAACCGGTCGCCAGTCTGAGGTTGCTGTAGGTCAGTAAAACTTGATCAGCGACCACCACATCTCCGGATCCCTCGGTATAGGAAACGGCAACATCAGCTGCTGTCCATGTTGGCGCTGGTGCTATGACGTTGACCCAGAAGTAGAGAAGGTCCGAGGTCAAGTCCCCATCCGTGACCTCGACGGTGATGTTGTAGAGACCTTCATCGGTCCAGTTGTAGAGGAAGTAGTCCATGTTCCATTCCTCCACCTCGGCCTCGTCGATGTACCAGACTATGGTAAGCTCCTCACTGTCAATATCAGCGACAGAAACGGAGACGTTGATATTCTCGAGGGGCTCGACGTCGAGCTGGTCGCCCATCTCGATAGTGTCGAACTCGATGGTCGGTGCGTCGTTGACTCCGGTAACATTGAACCAGAGGGTCTCGGTCATCTCGTTCACACCATCACTGACAGTGAGAACGGCTTCCCAGATCCCGAACATGTTCTCGTCGCCAATGAAGTGGAACCAGCAGGGTATCGACTCGTTCATGAGCTCGATAGTATAGTGATCCCCTTCTGCGATATCGTATGTGAGTTCGTCCTTGGGGGTCTCCTTATCGGTGGCGTTGACGGTGAAGTTGACCTCCATCTCGTCCTCCATGATAGGGAGATCTATGACATTCACTATTGTCCAGTTGATCGCCTCACCAGTCGTCTCGTTCCACTCGGTCTCGATGGTCCTTTCAACGACCGTATAGGTCATATCCTGGTATTCGATGCCGATCAGGACCGGAACGTCGTTGACAGCCGATACGGTGAAGGTATAGGTATTGTTGACCTCCATATCGTTGACGTCGGTGGCGAAGATCTTCACTACTTCGCTCCCGGACCATTCAACGGCGGGAGTAACGGTCCAGATACCTCCATCCTTGGTGAACGTAAGGTTCTCCGGAGCGGCTTCCTCGGCAAAGGTCAATCCCTCACCAGTGAATTCCGCAGAAAGGTTCCACTCGAATGGTACATCTTCCTGCATGGCTACTGAAGCGGTGCCGACGAACGCAGGGTAGGCGAACACATGTAACATTCCGGTGGTGTTCACCTCTGCACTGTCGGTATTGTTCACGACCTCGACCATCCAGTCATAGTCGCCCGCAACAGCTGTCCAGGTCCATTCAAAATAGTCATCGACCGGATCGTACACTGGCGTACCGGTGAGAGCATCGTTCAGGAACAGCTCCACTGTGAAATCAGCTTCGACATCCCATTCGTATGCCCAACCGGTGAGGTTGAAAACAACCTCGTTTCCATCATATATCGGTCCTGCGGTAACAGTTACACTGAGCGTTGTGGGGTTTTCAGCTCCCTCTACAAAGAACAACCCGGCGAATGCTACCGTCAATAGGGCCATGATCAGAGTTATGGCCATGGCTCTTTTCTTGATTATGCTCATCTTTTTACACCACCTATTGTAGTTCTCATTCGACTCTGTTTTTCTTGGGCAGAGTGAACCAGTCCCCTGTCAGCTCACCCTGATAAGAAAAATATTCTCCGATTATATAAGGCTTTCCGGCAATTCTTAACTTATTGTCGAATGTTTTTCATATTATGTTCTATCCTTTATGTATATTATTCGTCAAAAGGGATAGTCCGGAACAACAGGGGCTTGAAAGTCATCCAGTCATGGACCCCATAGAGGGTATTTCAACTGATATCCGGACGCCGGTGAACGATCGTTCGAAGGGCCCCCTACAGAGGATAGGCTTCTTCCGGATCACAAGCTTTGATTATCTGACCCTTGGTATCCTCTTATACTAGTATAAAGCAATATAAATAGGAGTATTCTTTTTGTCCGGTCGACCTGATGAACAGAGTATATCCCAATGAAGGTCTCTGATCATGGGTCGATATGCATCCACGCAGCGAGAGAACAGTGACGAAGGATTGATATCCATGATGGATGGGACGGACTGGAAAAGAACGAAGTTCGCGGCAGATATCGGTGAAGATGATTACAACACTGAGGTCACCCTTTGCGGTTGGGTCCAGTATACAAGGAACCTGGGAAAGATGGCATTCGTACATCTTAGGGACCGCTCCGGGATCGCTCAGGTCACCGCTCTTTCGAAAACTATGGATAAGGAGCTCTTCGACCTGATCGTATCCGTACCAAGGGAATCATCCATATCTGTCAAAGGGATCATCAAGCAGTCTCCACAGGCAAAGGCCGGTTGGGAGATCATCCCTTATCAGGTCCATGTTCTTGGTGTTGCCAAGACCCCTCTCCCCCTGGGTGTGGTCGACAAGGTAGATGCCGATATGGAGACACGTCTTGACAACAGGTTCCTCGATCTGAGGAAGCCGGAGATACAGGCCATCTTCAAGATCCGCTCTACCATCCTCGCCGCTGCAAGAGAAGTACTCCTTGAAGAGGGGTTCATCGAGATCCATACCCCGAAGATAGTCGCGACTGCGACAGAGGGAGGAACTGCCCTTTTCGAGATGAAGTACTTCGACAAGAAGGCCTACCTGAACCAATCACCTCAGCTCTTCAAACAGACCATGATGTCTACCGGTCTGGACCGGGTTTTCGAGATCGGACCCGCCTTCAGGGCTGAGGAGCATGACACCAGGAGACATCTGAACGAATACACATCGATAGATATCGAGATGGCCTATGCGAACCTCGAGGACTGCATGGATATCCTGGAGATGGTCATTCAGAGGGTCTACACCAATGTGCTGAATGAAAACTTCATAGACCTGGATATTCTGGACCAGCATCTGGTGGCTCCGGAGCGACCGTTCCCCAGGCTCAGATACGGCTGTATCGTGGACAAGCTACAAAATGCGGGTCTCAAGATAAAGGACGAGAACACTGGTCGGAATAGGCCGATCGAGTTCGGCGATGATATACCGCTGGAAGGTTTCAAGGAGATCGCAAAGGACAGGCCTTCCCTCTATTTTGTGACGGATTGGCCCATGAAGTTGAAACCGTTCTATATCCACCCTCACCCGGACGATCCCGATCTCTCACTGGGTTTCGATCTTAACTACGGTGAGAAAGAGCTCGTCTCCGGCGGTCAGAGGGTACATGAACCAGCACTGCTCAAAGAGATGCTCGGTAGATCTGGATTGGACCCGGAAACCTTCGGCTTCTATACAAAGGCTTTCGATTACGGGATGCCTCCGCATGCAGGATGGGGGCTTGGAGCGGAACGGTTGACCATGATAATAACCGGGGCTTCCAATGTAAGAGAGACGGTCCTGTTCCCCAGGGACAGATACCGGCTTGTCCCCTGATCCCGGATAGGATCTTGGGACATTTCTTATTCGCCCCATACCGAAAGGACCAACTAGTCCTCTTACTGGATGTGAAAAATGTACAAAAAAAAAGGGGGACCCATTCGGGCCCCCCTCTGGGATCCATCTCCATCTCGGGTCCTTATCAGATCTTCTTGCTCCCCTTGAGGAGAAGAGTGGCTCCGACGAGTATCACTATCGCCAGGAGGATTATGAGCATGGTGGAGACAAGAGGATAGTCGTTCACCAGCTCCTTCACGACGAAGGAACCTTCGACCTCTACCCTGGCCTTCAGATCGTTGTTGTTGCCTTCTCCTCCGCGGGTGAACTGGTCATGGCTCTCGATGATATTGTTGTTGGGGTCTATGACCACCTTGATATCATGTTCACCAGCTTCCGCCACCCATGAGAAGATCACGGTCTTTACGTCCTCGGTATCGTTCTTCACGGTCCTGAGGGTCGATGTCTTCTTCTCGACACCATCGATGAGGAGCTGGACATCGACATTCTCCGCTGGTATGTCTCCGGAGTTGACCAGTCTCACGATGATCGTCAGGACATCTCCGACCTTTGCATCCATGTCATCGGAGGTCCCACCCGAGAACTCCGCCTTGCCAACGAACTCGAGGTCCGGGAACAGAACGAAGAGCGTCAGGTGCGTCACATCGTAATCCACCGGACCGATACCGCTCCCCGACACCTCGATCCCTGTACCGGATGGCTCGCCGACCTCGAAAGCTGGTGCCCTCAAGGTGAGATGGACCCATGCGGTCTGACCTTTGTCCAGGACAATAACGATCTCCCTTATCTCGTCAAGGTTCGTTCCCGACGCTGCTGCCGCCGTGAAGTTCGGGGTGTAGTAAACATCCGATTGGAGATTGGATATCACTATTGGCTCCCTGAAATCGTACGAACGGATGTTCGTGGTGAAGTCCGGGGTGTTTGCAACTGCCACGAACTTACCTTCCCATCCGTCATAGAGGACGCTCATTGCATCATTGGTATGGTCATACTCGGCCCCGAGCCTCATAGTGATCGTCTCCAGACCGTTCCCCTTGTTGGACACCTTGATATTGAAGGGTTTCTCCTGGTCGGGTCTGATGTTCGCGGTGATGTTGTGGTCGTTGTCGATGGAGGTTACCCTCAGATCGAAGGTCTGGTTCACGAACACCTTCACGTAGATCACGATGGATGACCCCCCACCGCTCAGGTTCACACCTACGGGATAGAGTCCGGTCCTGGTGTCTTCGGGGACCTTGATCCTGCCGCTCAGATAGATGTTCGCCTCGAAATCGAGGGGGACCTCATATTTCTGGAACCCTTCCTTGTTGTAGAAGGTCATGTTCCAATCCAGGAGTATCTCGAAAGCGGATGGTTTGATGATATCGTCACCATTGCCGAGGTTCGAGATCTGCATCGTGAACCATACGTTCTTGCCCGGATCGACATGAACGCCCTGCTTTTCGATCACAACGGCATCGAAGTCATAGACATGATTGACGATGACCGTCAGCGGGGCAGTGGCCCTGATGTTCGCGGAACCTTCGATGACCCCCACCATATTGAGGACAAGCTTGCTATTGGCCCTTGCCCAGTTGGGAGCCCTGACCCTGATGGGTATGGTCTTGGTCTGACCCTGGTATACCGGGATCGGTTCCTCCGGGAATTTGACATCCCATCCGGAGATCTTGCCCTCGACGGACAGGAGAACGCTGATGACATCCTTGTTACCCAGGTTGCTTATGAGCAGATAGAACTCCACGGTGGAGTTGGGATTGACGTATTTGGTGGAATCCTCGATCTTCAACTGCAGCTCGTGATGCTCTCCCACGACCATTATCAGTTCGTCCTTCTGGGTGATCTCCTCGATATCCGAACTCTGCGACAGCACGGATACACCCTTCAGGAGTATCGGTATCTTCGTCTCCCTTGTTGCATCGATCGGGCACTCCACCTTCACCGTGAAGGTCATACCTGAACGCCCGCCGAACTCATCGGCAAGGATCTGTGCCGTCAGATAGGCCGAAGCGTTCAATGTGCCGGTCTCTATGAAATACCAGTCCCATCCAGCATCCCTGGGTGGTTGAGATAGTGTCAACAGGTAAGTGTCGTTCAGGTTACCCTTGTTGTTTATAGATACCGTATACAGTCCATCGGCACCCGGGTTGATCTTGTCCCACTTGCGGTTCACAAGCGGAGAGAGTACGTCTTGATCTATGGCTTTGAGATAGAACAGCTCGAAATCCACGAACAGGTCCAGGACCGACAGAGTGGTCGCCGTATCTTCGGACCATTCATCGGAAGATGAGTTGGCCGAAACATTGATACGGGCCATCTCGCCGATGTCCCCCTCCCAGGGTGCATAGACCCATAGGGTGAGAAGCGCGGTCTCCTGGGAAGCCAGTCTTACATAATCCGGATTGTCATTGCCCTTGTCCGGAGGCACATCAAGCCAGGCCGACCAGTGCTCGGGAATGGAGTCCTGCTCTATCCTCACGAATATCTTGTCGCGGTTCATCTCGGTGATGCCCTTTCCGGTGTTCTCGACGGTGAGGTTGTACGAGACGAAGCTACCGGGCTGGATCGACTTGACCATCGAGTCAGGCCTCCCGAACTCGTCCAGTTTGGGATAGATATCCACCCCGTAGGAGGTCTGCGGATTGTAGAACCCGGTCCTGTTGAGGTTGCAGTGGAACTCGGGCCAGTCCTGCTGGCCCTTGACAGCCCGTCCACCTGCAGCTATGCAGTAGACATGTCCTTCCTGGTCGCCGATGACGACCTCGAGCATACCGTCAAGGTCTATATCCGCAACGACGGGGGAGGAGATACCGATCGGGACTCCGGTGTCATAGACCCAGAGGACATCCTGGTTGGGTCCGTCCCCGGGATATGTAACACCATCGTCGATCCCATCGGAAGGATCGCCGTCGAAGCAGAATACCTTTCCGGAGTCGGAGCCTATCACGATCTCCAGCTCGTCGTCATTATCGATGTTGCAGATGGCCGGGGAGGACATGCACCTCCCACCGGTATCGAAGGACCAGAGCAAGGAGTGGAACTCGGTGTTCATGACATACATCATACCGCTGTCGCAACCGAAGACCACTTCATAGTCAAGGTGCTTCTCCTCGGGGTCGTCCTTGGCTATCTGAAGGTCCGCTATGGCCGGTGAGCTGAAGATGGATGCCCTCGAGCTCCCTGTGGAGTAATCCCAGAGCTTCTTGCCGTCGGGGGTGTAAACATAGAGCTTCCCACCCCAGCCGGTCCAGGTCGTAGGATATCCCTCTGAACAGCCGACGAATATCTCCATCTCGGGTGTGCCGGTGACGTTCGCCACTGCGGTGGTTGCATAGGTCTGGTGACCTCCGAGCCATCCGCTCGTGGTCTCATCGTAGTTGGGCTTTCCCTCGGCGTTCTCGCCCTGGCGGACCCATATCCTCAGACCCCTATCGTGATTGCCTATGATGAGCTCGGTATCCCTCTCCTTGGATACATCGGGATTTATGAGGAAGGGGCCATCCCAGAAGTCACCGTCAAGGTCATGGGCAACAATGGAGCAGCCTATAAGACCGCCCTCACCGCCGGTGGGTGCCTCTTCCCTGAAGATGGCACCACCATCTACCTCGAAGGCCTCGATCCAGCCTCTCCTTCCCTCGTCATCCGAAGCAAGGACTATCTCAAGGTCCTCCTTCTCTCCCGTCCACTCGCCCTCAAGGTCGGTGATGCAGGCCGTCGAGAAGTAGTATCCGGTCGTGAGCCCTTTCTTCCACTGCTTCTCACCGTCGGCACCGATACAGAGAGCACCGTCCTTTACCCCTATGATGATCTCGGGTGTGTCCCCGAGGTTCACATCAGCGGCAATGACCGATGAGAAGATGTGCGGAGGGTCGAAATCTAGACCGGAGGTTCCGGCCGTCTGACCCAGGTAATCGATGATATCATCTCCGTAGGGGTCCTGCCAGAAGTATTCGCCATCCGGGCCCAGTGCGTAGATGTAATCGCCAGCTGACGCGACCACGACCTCGAGGTCGTTGTCATTGTTCAGGTCCAGCACTGCGGGCGAGGAAAGGTATTCTCCCTCTGCCTCGAACAGTGTGGTCTGCCATTTCAGCTGTCCCCCGCCGGACCTGGTTATATAATCGTTCCGGAGAGGGTTTCCTTTCTCGTCAACAGGTGCCGTGATGTCACCGAGCTTTGAAAAGAGTTCCCTCTTTTCGTTGAGCCAGGTGTCATAGACCAGCTGGTCGGCCCCTATCTCATTTGCATATTTGTACAACACGAATCCGCCAATGCTGGCAGCAACCATGACGAAAAGCAGACCAATGGCCAGCAGCCAGGCGTGGGGAATTGCAATAGATCGATCCATATTTTTTCCTCCGATCGAATTTTCTGTCTGATTTCTCCTACGGGCAAACCATCCTGGGAAGCCCTATAAGTATATTGCTGTACACGATTTGAAACGAAAGGTGTACCACACCTCTATCTGGATGTGCCTGTGGAGGTGCCCGGGACAATCATGGGTTTGATATTAAAAACTATCTTCACTTGCCTTAAACCAATATTCGATCATCAATAGAACGATCCAAAGAGATCAATAAAGCTCATGCTGGGGGCGAGGTCCGATCTCCTCCTTAATCAGGGGAATGATCTTGTAAGGCAGTATGTTCTTGTTGATGGGGGTGACCTCAAGTATCCTGACATCATCCCTCCTGCGTATATCCTGGAGCAGGGGGTTCCGGGATTTCTTATGCAGGGTGAGCAGAAGGGGTTTATCAGCTTCCAGGGCATCCTTGACCACCTCTACGAAGTTCGATGATTCCACCTCGAGCTTCCCCACCTCATCTATAACAATGACATCGGCCGTGTCAATGGACCTCTCGATCGCCATCACACCTATGTTATCGAGCATGTCCATGTTGACACCGTAGGTGAGGAACCTGACATCCGACTTCGAATCCTCGTGAGCGAGTATGCCTTCCTCCTTGGTCAGCAGGTCCTGCACCATGAAACCTACTTTCTTCCCGTTCTCGACGATAGCATCCGTGATCATGCCGCCGACCTTGATCCCCTCCAATTCCAGCATCTCTACCACCTTTCGTAGAGCATGCGTCTTTCCAGCCCCCGGCAGGCCAGTAATCCCGATCTTGATCTTCTTACTCAACCGTCCTCACCTGCCAAGAGCCCATCCTCGGCCATTGTTGCAGTGGGGGGTAAAGGAAACTACCCTAATTAATGTATGGGCAAATCCCGGTGTAGGGCAGCTCAATAATGGTGAATAACCATAATAACCCACAAAATAAATAGAAAAATCATTTTCAACGAAATCCATGCATGGCGAAAAGTATATAGGGGAACCCCCATATTGGTCCAGAGGTGAGGTAGGATGGTAATAGGCTTCATTCTGATTAGTACCGCGCCGGCGAAGGAGCACGATGTGTTCAAGGCACTGATGAACGTCCCCGAGATAGTGGAGCTGCATCCGCTTTTCGGAGAGTACGATCTGATCGCAAAGATAGAAGCAAGGGACTTTAACACCCTGGGCCAGATAGTGGTGGAAAAGGTAAGGTCCATCCCCGGGGTCATCGATACGAAGACACTGACGGGGATCAAGTTCAACTGATACCCATCGGACGTTCATGAGGAAGGCGTTGTATGGCGAAAGGATTGCCTTCGACCGGAGTTCCCCCGGGTTCGCCAGCCAATGCTATTTTTCTTGCTTTGGTCATTTCGGTTTCGGCTCTTTTCATCATTGCGGGAACCGTATATGCAGTGGAGGAGGACAGTTCAGAGCACGAATATCACAACGATCCGTTCACCTATCTTCTGTTCTCTTTCCTGATGACCTTTGCCACCGTGGCGATACTCACAAGCCTTTTCACGTTCAAGTACGGGCAGAAAAGGTCCCAGGTCATTGCGGTGCCAATGCTATCGACCGGGATCGTGCTATGGGCATTATGGATAGTGTTCAATTTGATATTGAAGGCCGATTACCCGGATGATACGCTGTTCGGGATCGTTCACTGGGTCGCCGCACCTCTGTTGAAACCCTTGATGGCGCTGATCGGATTCGCACTGGGGGCCGGACTTGCAGTCTTTATCTTCCTGGCAGTAATAGTCAGGTCCTGATCGATCACACGCCTTCCAATGGTCGGCCGCCCGATAAGAACTCATCGATGACCTGATATGCCAGCTCCTTCGGGTCCGCTACTATCATGTCTCCCTCGGCGGCCTTTGCGATCCTCCTGGCCGCCGAAACGAACCTTTCATCCTCGGGTTCCAACAGGAACATCTCGAAATAGAGGTCAGGTATCCTCTTCAGGGCATTGACCTCTGCCAGGGCCATGTCCATGGATTTCTGCAGGTCCCCAGCTACGGGTTTACCGGTAATGTCGATGTAGGCCTCCGGGAGTCCGTCAGTGATCAGGAAGAGCATGTACCGGTCGGACCTTGAGCTCTCGAGGATGGCCCTGGCAAGGGCAAATCCTTCCTGATGGTTGGTGAAACCGTGTGGCTCAAGGGACATGACCTCTTTCAGGGTAACCGGTTTGGCCCTGGTCGATACGGAAATGATGTCCACCTTGTTCCGCGGATTCTCCCTCTTCACCGCCTGGGAGAGTGCCAGTACAGACCTCTTGGCAGCATCAAGCCGCTTGTTCTCCTCCATGGACCCACTTACGTCCACCAGGATCACGCAATGGAGCTCCGAGGTGGTTATCTCCCTTTGGACGATGACATCGAATGGTTCTATCGACCTATCGCCCGGATGGTTCACCCTTGCATTCACGATCGTGCTGAGGAAGTCCATCCTCGGCTCCTCGGAAACGGTTCTCATACGTGCTTTTTCATAGACACCGACATCCGACACCTGCTTTCCCCTTCGATCCCTCAGACCGGTGCTCCTTTGCATCAGCTCCGAGAAGATGAATTCGGAGAACTTATCCACGAGTGCCTCCGTGATCTCCCATTGAAGTGATGCCTCTTCCAGGCTGTCCGACCGTCTGCTGCTCTGAACGTATCCCATATGGGCCAAGGTCTGAAGCAGTTCGGTCCTCATCTGTTCGGTGGTCATCTGCTCCGCCTTCTTCCTAAGCTCGTATCCCTCCATCTCGAGCCTTTTTTCAGCCTTCATCAGCTCTTCCCTGACCTTTCTTTCCTCTTCCAGCTGCTTGGACCTTGTCCTTAGGGACTCGCTCCTTTCCCTATCAAGTTCGCCCATCTTCCTTTCTGCTGTACTTTGGACCTCCTCCTGGAGGACCTTCCTTGCCCTCTCCTTGTACCATTCAGGATCGATGGACCTCCTCAGTTCGATCAGACCTGCATCATACCCATATCTGTCCGAGAGGCGTTTGTTCACGGCATTCTGAAGGTGCTCGTCCCTATCGAGCTTTTCATCCATCTCTCTCTGCCATCTTTCGAGGTCCATCGACAGACCGGGGAAGGGGAGTACGATCGCACCCTTCTTCCTCCTTCCGACCTCCCTGCCTTTCTCCTCCTCGCCTCTCTTCTTTCTCCGGAACCGGTCCCAAATGCGTCTCAGAAGTCTCAAAATGTATGACAATAGCCGGATGAAGAGATCCTTCACCGCCATGAGCATCCTGCGAAATCGTCCACGGACAGCATCCTGTTCCTCGGGGACCTCTCTTCCTTCTATGAGACCTATAAGGTCGCTTGATAATATCTCTCCCCTTATCTGTTCGGATGAGAGCCTGCGAAAATAGCTCTCGTCATAGATCAGGTCTTCATCATTGTCCCTTTGAAGGACAGCACCCCTTCTCATCAGACGCTTCAAATCACTTTCCATGATCCCTTTTCTCGTGGTGTGGAGTTGTTGGAGCTGTTCCGTTATGCGTTTCCTGATCTCCTCCATTCTCCGGGTGATCGAGCCGTCGGTCAGAGGTTCTGAAAGGACATCGTCCAGACCCCGCAGGCCTTTCTGTGCAAGTGCCTTTATAAGTTCCCTCTTCTCGGTGGCGGTCAACCTGAAGGGCGTGTACACACCTTTCCCGCAGTCAGGAAGGACCACGCCGTCACCCCTGATATGGGGATACGGTATCTCCTCTTCCCTTACCAATATGTGATTCCTCCGGTCCTATTCCTTGCAGCCGAAGTCCTTCATGGTGTTCATTATACCAACCACACTCGAGAAGACCTCTTCGTCGCTCACCGACCCCCTCCATCTCTCCATTTTCCTGATGAAATCCAGGAGGAGGTCGCCGTCACCGCCTTTGGGGACCGTCCCCTGGGCCAGGGACCTTGCGAGCTTCTCCGCCCTTTGTAAGCTTGACCCAAGACCCCTTTTAAAGAATGTGCACCAGTATAGTCTGAAGCCCCGCTCGATGGAGAGTTCGAGATTTCCCGAAAGGAACTCCCTGACGATCTCCTCGTTCCTGAGGAACGAGTCTCCTCCCCTGGCACGGATCCTGCCGTAGAGTGCGTCCCTGATCCCTTTCTTGAAGCTCTCAAGGGAGACGGTCCTCTCACTATCGATCTTGGCATAGGCAACAGACCTCGATACCGTGTCAAGTATGGTCCTGTTGGAACCGACCTCCGATAGTTCCGGGATGTCGACCGATAGGTCCCTCCATGATTCGACCACGAAAACGGCGGCGTTGAGGTAGATCTCCGGGAAGAACACCTCATGGTATTCCCGTTCTCTGGAAACTTCCAGTATCGATCTGTTCTTCATATGGTCCTTAATGTAATCAACATAGATGTTGGACAACCTGTCATTGAGGGGTTCGTTTATCGCATCCAGGTCCCTGAGGTTCGAGGTGGTCACCGCGACGAAACCGGCAGGGAAGGTCTCCCTCGATTTCGCCGGTGAGACGATCCCCTCCTGCAATGCCTGCAGAAGAACGTTCTGCGTGCCAAGCGGGAGCTTGCCAACTTCATCGACAAGGAGCAGACCTCTGTTCGACTGCAGGAGTTTTCCGGGTTCGAGGACGAGGGGGCTCGTCGGATCCCCCACCTCCTCGAGTCTGTGAAGGTTGTATACTCCCGTAAGATTGTCGGGAAAGACCTCGGACGAACCCTGGACCCTGGCCAGCCCGTACCCCTCCCTGAGCGTTATCACGGATACTGGCACCTTCCTGGGGTCCACTTCGGCTGGATCGAAATCCTTTCCTGGTATCCCGAAACGCGCTTCGCACGAGGGGCAGCATTTGACCCGTTTCCAGTACGCGGGGTCCATTACCGACATCGGATCATCCTGTACGGGACATCCGCTTACCGCATAGACCTCCTTTGGAAAGAGGTTCCATAGTTCCTTGGCCAGGCTCGTCTTCCCTGTTCCTGATGGCCCGAAAAGCAATATATGGGATCCACCCAGAAGGGCTGCCACCAGACACTCCAGGACCTCGGCGTCCACGATCGTTCGCGGGAACAGAAGGGCCATGGATCCCTCCCGGGAGAGACCTTCTGACCTGAAGCCGCCCATCCTCCGGACCATCTCCTGTGCCAGCGCTTCCCTTGCGGTCAATGGCACATATCCAGATCCCTTCAGCTCAAGAGCATTTCCATATCGTATTAGGTCCATTTTACTGTCTCCTTTCATATCAGGACAAAACCGTAAACTTGTTTCCTATAATAGCAATCATTATAATAATTTGGTCAGTGATGGGATATTATAAAGAGGTCTCGCAGGTAGTGTGATCATGACGGAGGATGGCACCCCTTTACTTCTGGTGACCAGGACCTTACCCGAGGATGGTATGGAACGGCTGCAAGGGATCGCTGATCTCGATGTCTGGGAGGAGGACCGGCCCATGCCGAGGTCGGAACTCCTGGAGCGTGTTTCCGACAAGGATGGGGTCCTGTGCTTATTAGGGGACCGGATCGACAGAGAGGTCATGGACAGGGCCCCAGGTCTCAAGGTGATCGGTAACTATGCGGTGGGAGTGGACAATATCGATGTCGGATATGCTACCTCCAGAGGCATCTTCGTGATCAACACCCCGGGGGTTCTCACGAACGCGACGGCCGACCTTGCTTTCGGGCTTATACTGGCATCGGCAAGGAGATTGACCGAGGGTGATAGATACGTCAGGGACGGAAAGTTCGTTTCGTGGGGCCCCCGGCTCATGCTCGGGAAGGACGTTCACGGGGCTACACTCGGGGTGGTGGGGGCCGGGAAGATCGGCGAGGCGGTCCTGAGGCGGGGCAGAGGTTTTGAAATGAGATTGCTGTATAATTCGCTGTCTAGGAAACCCTCCCTTGAGCAGGAATTGGGAGCTTTATATCGGGAGTTGGACGATCTTTTGCGCGAGGCGGATTTCGTTTCCCTCAACTGTCCATTGACAGAAATGACCCACCATCTTATCGGCAAGAGGGAACTATCTTTGATGAAGAAAGATGCGGTGCTCGTGAACACCGCAAGAGGTCCGGTAGTGGATGAGAAAGCCCTGTATGATGCTCTCTCCCGTGGGGTGATAGGTGGGGCGGGATTGGACGTTTTCGAGGAGGAGCCACGGGTCCACCCTCCACTGATGGAGCTCGACAACGTGATCATGGTCCCTCATATCGGATCGGCCACGATCTCCACACGGTCCAATATGGCGTTCATGGTGGTCGAGGGTATCCGATCGGTCCTTGAGGGAAGGATGCCCGATAATATTGTTAATCCGGAGGTCTTTCTCCGTTGAAGGCAGGTGCAGTTATTGTCGAGCGACGAGAGCCCCATTTCCAGTTTCGAGGTCAAGGTGTCCGATCTGGCCGGAAGGTTGGGTACCTACATGGTCAATGGAAGGAGGGTCCATACCCCGGAGCTCATGCCGGTGGTGAACCCCAACAGGATGGGGGTGGGATCTGGTGTCCCTCCCTCAGAACTCCTGGAGAGCTTCGGATACGCCATGATCATCACGAACTCGTATATTATCAGAAGGTCGGAGAGGCTCAGTGAGGAGGTACAAAAGAGGGGGCTCCATGGATTCCTTGACTATCCTGGGGTCATTATGACAGATTCGGGTACCTTCCAATCCTATATGTATGGAGGCAAGTCCGGAGGAGAGGTCGACCTGGACCCTCTGGACATAGTGCGCTACCAGAGTTCGATAGGCTCCGATGTCGGGACCATACTAGACAGGTTCACGGTCCCGGAATGTGACCACGAAGGTGCTGCCGAGGACCTCAGGGTGACCATGGAACGGGCAAGGTCGTCGTTGGGGACCGGCCCGGGGATGGAGCTGGCCGTACCTGTCCAGGGAGGGAGGCATCTGGACCTCCGAACGCTCTCGGGTAAGGGTGTCTTCGATCTCGGTGTCGGTTATGCCCCCATTGGCGGTGTGGTCCCGATAATGGAGAGCTATGACTATCCCCTGCTGGTGGATGTCATAGTCTCCTCGAAGAAAGGCCTCGGCCCCTCGATACCGGCCCATCTGTTCGGAGCAGGCCACCCGATGGTGCTCCCCCTTGCTGTCGCTCTTGGGTGCGACCTCTTCGATTCGGCATCCTACGCGAAGTTCGCATTGGATGACCGATACATGACCAGGTACCGCACCCTGCACCTTGGAGAGATGCCGAACCTGCCCTGCTCATGCCCGGTTTGTTCGACCAGAGGGCCTGAGGACCTTCTTTCCATGGAAAAGGACGAGAGGGCTGGACTTGTATCAAGACATAACCTGTGGGTCCTGAGGGAGACCCTGAACGAGATCAAGGCCGCCATCATGGAAGGGACCCTATGGGAGGTAGTTGAGAGGGCCGCAATGTCCAATCCCAGCATGTATTCGGCGGTGAGGAGGATCAAGGAGCATGCTAGATACCTGGAGGAGAACGCACCCAGGACGAATAGGAGGTTCATGTCCTCTTCGGGGTTGTCCCTTGCACGGCCAGAGTTCCAGCGGATGCATGATCGGCTTTCGACCTTCGCCTCCCCTGAGAAATTGGCAGGGGCGGTGGTCCTGACGAACTGGTCCGGCTCCCATTCGACCAGGATAATAAGATCGATGTGGGATGAGCAACCTGATGGGATGCAGCCGATCATCAGAACCCCCTTTGGAGCTGTCCCTTTCGATGTGGATGACATGTATCCTGTATCTCAATCGATATTTCCCACCCCGGGTAACCTGGATGCGGAACTGGAGGGATACATGAAGGGGAACTATCTTTCTTTCATTAAAAGGTACGATAATATCATCGAATGGGATGGTACCGGGGAGATGCCATTGGATGCCGGTCACCACTCTCCCGGGGACCTTGACCTCAGAAGGGCAAGGTGCATCCTGAGGATGCAGTTCGGCAAGATAGGGGGGTCATGGGCGGATGAGGTGATGATCCCGGACAGTGGACCGATCTCTATTGTGACATCGAGAAGGACTGGGAAGATTAGGAACATCTTCGAAGCGGATGCCGACGGCAAGAAACATCACCTGCTCTCGATGAGGGCGGAAGATGGACATTTCAATCTGAGGTGGGTTGCGGCCGTCAGGGTCCATGGGGCATCCAGCGCGCCGCGGTTCAGGGTCATTGTCGAGGAGGGAACGGGGGATTACAATGCACAGGGGTTCAACGTCTTCTGCAGGTTCGTGAAGGACGCTGACGGGGAGATCAGGGCAGGGGATGACGTTTTAGTCGTGGGGGAGCGGGACGAACTTTTCGCGGTAGGCAGGGCCGTGGTGTCCTCCCGCCTGATGGTGGATGGCAGGTCCGGCATTGCAGTGAAGGTCCGGGATGGTGCTAAAAAATGGGCAGTTTGAGATGCAATCAATTCAAATAGATGTAACCTGAATGGGGTGTGATAGGATGACCGAAGACGGCCAGGAGATGGCCCTCGATGCCTCTGGCCCCATTCCAAGGGGCAGGGATTTCGGATCGAGGAGATGCGAGCTGATAACCCTTGTTGAGGGCAGGTGCGATGGAGACGGAAGGGACACTTCCTCCTCGACCCTTGTAAGAACGCCCACGGCCACCGTGGTGATCGATACTGGCTCGATAGCCGCAAGAAAGGAGTTGATGGGGTCCTTAACTTCCATGGACCTCAGTGTTGAAAAGGTCAATGTCATGGTCGCTACGAGGATCGACCCGCTTTTCAACGGGAACGATGATATCTTCGTGAATGCTTTGCAGCACCTGAGGAAGGATGAGTGGAACCTCATCCCGCCGGGCCCAAGAAGGAAGATCGCCATCACCGACAGGTTCCACTGGATCGACAGATATCTCAAACTCGAGGTTGTGAACGACCCGGCTCCCGGAAACCTTGTGCTGTTGATGCACATACCCCGCAAGGAAGAGTTCCTGTCCCAATCTACCTTGCAGTATGCAGGCAAGACAATAGGTATATCCGGTCCCTGCATACCCTCGGAAAATGACCCCGAGGTCGCTGCGATCCTTGATGAGATAAGGGAGAGGGGGAAGGAAAGGACGAAAAAACAGGCCCAGAGTATCAGGGACCGCTACGAACTGCTATCATACTGTGATATCATGATCCCGGCCTTCGGCCCGATGTTCAAGGTCATCCCGTGAACGGAGGAGAGTCCATGAAAGATCCCGCTCAGGAGGTAGAGGAGGTCGCAAGGTCCATCAAGAGCATGTCGATAAGGGGTGCTGCCATGATCGCACGGGAAGCATCCCGTGCGATAGGGGGATTCTCGAGCTCATGGCCCGGTTCTGATAGACAGAAGTTCATGGATGCTCTGAGAAAGGTCGCATTGGACCTTCATTCGACCCGCCCAACGGCAGTATCCCTCAGGAACGGCATATTGCTGACATTGAGGGGGGTCGAGACCGAGAAAGATGTGGCCTCCATGAAGGAGCGGATAGCCGCTCAATCCAGGGAGTTCAGGGAAAACGCCGAGATAGCCAGGGAAGGGATCGCCGAGATAGGGAGCAAGAGGGTCCCGAAGGGTTCGACAGTACTTACCCACTGCAATTCCATGGCTGCCCTGAACACTATCGAACGTGCATACCATGATGGAAGGGTCGAGATGGTCTTCTCCACGGAATCCCGACCCTGGAGGCAGGGGCACATCACTGCCAGATGGCTACTTGACAAAGGGATCCCGGTGACCATGATCGTGGATCCTGCCGTGCGTCATTTCATGCGTGACATCGATGTGGTGGTCGTCGGGGCGGACACCGTGACCGCCAACGGAGCGGTTATCAACAAGATCGGCACATCCCAGATAGCTCTGGCGGCACATGAATCAAGGGTACCGTTCATGGTCTGTGCCGAAACCTTCAAATTCTCCAAAGAGACCTTGCTCGGGTCCCTGGTCGAGATAGAGGACAGGGGCCCGACGGAGGTCGCATCACCGATGAGGCCGTCGGACTTCCAGGGTGCCAGGATATTGAACCCCGTATTCGATGCGACCCCTCCCGAATACATCGATGCTATCGTGACGGAGCTCGGGATCGTCTCACCCTACATGGCCACAGAGGTGATCAGGGAGATGTTCGAGATGGATGGGCCTGTGACATTGGAGGGAAAGAGAACACAGTTCAGCTGGTTGTGATCAGGCCATCAGAGGAATGTAAATGACAAAGAACGATAAAGAACCGGATGCCGCAGGAACACCATCGGACTTCATGGTAAGGGAGATAGACCTGGAAACGGGGGAGTATACCCTGATCATGAACAGGTCCGATGCCGTGATGCTCGGTCTGAGGTCCCTTGACCGTGTAAAGGTGTCCAGCGGTGAGGCGAATCTGATAGCTATCGTCGAGCTGACCGATTCGGTGGTCAAGGGTAACGAGGTCGGGATGTTGAACAAGGGAAGAAAGACCCTGGGGGTCTCTGACGGTGACCAGATACGACTTGTTCCTGTCACGAAACCCCGGTCCATAGAGATCATCAAGAAGAGGTTGGACAATATTGTGCTGACCACGGAGGAGATAAACATCCTGACCGAGGAGATAACGAACCACCGGCTTTCCGACGTGGAGCTCTCTGCCTTCGTCACATCCACCTACATGCACCCTCTCACCAATAAGGAGATCAAGGACCTCACGCTGGCCATGGTCGATAACGGGGAGATCATAGACCTCGATGTCGAGCCGATCTTCGATTTTCACTCGGTCGGAGGTGTTCCGGGTAACAAAGTGACATTGCTCGTGGTTCCGATAGTGGCAGCAGCAGGACTCTATATTCCGAAGACGTGCTCAAGGGCGATCTCCTCGGCAGGCGGAACGGCCGACATACTGGAGACCGTAGCGAACGTTACCATTCCCGGATGGAGGATCAAGGAGATAACGGAGAGTGTGGGCGGAACGATCGCCTGGGGGGGTGGGGTGAACATCGCTCCGGCCGATGACATCATCATAAGAGCGGAGTACCCGCTTTCCATAGATCCTTACTCCCAGGTCATAGCTTCCGTCCTTGCCAAGAAAAAGGCTGTCGGAGCTGACCATGTCCTCATGGACATACCCACCGGGCCACATACAAAGGTCAAGTCGCTGGACCTTGCAAGGAGGTATGCCCGTGATTTCATGGACATCGGTGAGCAGATAGGTATCCATATCCAGTGTGCCATTACCTTCGGAGGTCAACCGGTCGGCAGGAACATCGGGCCAGCCCTGGAATGCAAGGAAGCACTTCAGATACTCGAGGGAGCCCCTCCCTCCTCATCGGCGGTCGAGAAAGCCACCTCTCTTGCGGGCATCCTACTGGAAATGAGCGGTTATTCCGGGGACGGGAAGGAGAGGGCGGACGAACTCCTCAATGATGGATCGGCCCTCCGCAAGTTCAGGGAGATCATAGAAGCACAGGGCACCGAGATAAGGGATATCACCTCGGAGGATGTCCCTGTAGGTAAGTACTCGGCCGAGGTCCTCTCGAACCAGAGAGGCTACGTATCCTCGATCAATAACAAATCCATGGTCAGGATCGCAAGGGCCGCGGGATGTCCGCACGACAAGCTCGGCGGCATCGTTCTGGAGAGGAAGAACGGTCATCAGGTCGACAGGGGAGATGTGCTTTTCAGGATATTCTCAAGCAACGAGCAGAAGCTGAAAATGGCTGTGACAACAGCCCAGAAGCTCTCTCCATTCCAGATCGAGGGGATGGTACTGGAGATAGTACCGGGGGAGAAGGTCATACATACGGTCCAGTGAAATGACGGAATGGTTTATGGCACTCATCTGTAATATGGGGGCGCGAACATAAAGGGAGGATGACCATTGGCAAACAGGACCTCCACTACGGCGAGACCGCCTATTTTTTCCTTCAGGAGACGGACCAACAGGTTCAAGCAGGTCCAGAAGAAATTGAGGATAGAGCATGAGGGCAGACTGCCGACCTCCTGGTATGGTATGAGCGACATACTGACGAAGGAGAACTGGAAGACCCTGATCGACAGGTACAATCCAAAGGAGCTCATGGAGACCCTTGACAAGGTGGAGGAGAAGATCAGGCTCAGGGAAGCCGGTGTCCCGATCCCGGAGACATTCATGGTCCTGGAGAACGAGGAGGACCTCGATAGCTTTTCCAGATGGATGAAGGGGTCCGATGGTCGTTTCGTTGTAAAACCGGCAAAAGGACACGGCGGTTCAGGTGTACTTGTCGTTCACGGGAGGGCGGCGCAAAGATATATCCTGACATCGGGTCAAGGAGTGGATGGGGGCTATATCCTTCGCCATGCCAAGAGGGTGCTTGACGGGGAATATACCAGGAATGAACCGGACCGGGCACTGGTAGAGGAGAGGCTTGTGATCAGCAGGAAGCTTCGGGAGCTTCATACACCCGGACTTCTGGATATCAGGATCGTGGCATTCAAGGGATTCCCCATCATGGCGATGACAAGACTTCCCACGAAGGTCTCCGGGGGAAGGGCCAACATCCATCAGGGCGCAATAGGAGCGGGGATATCCATCTCGGACGGCAGGATAATATCGGCGACCTTCCTCAGGAGGAATATCAAGAGACACCCCATGTCGGGGAAGACCCTGGTCGGCTTCCGCTTCAACATGTGGGAAGAGATACTTGAGAAGGCATCCGAAGCAGCCAGCTGCATGGGTATGGGTTTCGTCGGAGTCGATCTAACATTGGCGGAGGGTAGAGGCGTGGTCGTCCTGGAGGTCAACAAACGTCCGGGATTGGAGATCCAGAACGCCAATGGTGCCGGAATGAAGAGAAGGATCAGATGGGTCGAGAGATACATAAGGAAGAACAAGATGGATCCCGCCCTGATCGGCCCGGGGCTCAAGTCCGAGCTTTCCAGGAACTGGGATGCCGCCGGATGGAGAAAAAAGCCCACTTCAGAGAGCCTAGAGGCGGAGGAGTGATCATGGTATATCCTCGGGCTCCAGGGAGAGGACCAGCTTGATTATGGCACCGTTCTTCAGAAGCAGTATGTAACCGTACCTGTTCAACCTGTCAAGTGATGCGTCTATCCTGTGCTGGCTGACACCGGGCAGGATCGATCCGCGTGGTATCTCGTCCAGACCCTGTTCCTCATGGAATGTCCGGAGTTGAACGTATATCTCCTTGTCGAGAGGTTTCAACCTGTCCCTCCATGGCTCGGACCTTCTGGAACGCAGATAGTCCTCCTCTTTCAACTTGAGCCTCAGGTTCTCGAAACCGTAACTCAGGATGTTCTTTATGAGGCCCACTACCCCGGACCGTTCGGTCCTGGACGCTCTGTAACCTTTCCCATCGAAACTTCTGCCGATAAAGAGGCGGGAAAGGGCAAGACCGATCTTTGGACCCGCGGTCCTGTCGATCTCACCGATACAGGGTATATCCCAAAACTCTTCCTGTCGGAGTCTGTCCATGATATCCTTGTATATCTTTTCCTGAAGCTTTTCAGGGGGTGGGGGGAGATATAGACCGGAAAGCTGGTAATCCAGTACATCCAGGTCGATCTCGGGTTCCCGACCTCGATACTCGGCGTTCCTGACCACGAACGGCAGCTGTATGGGGACCCTTCTTTCCATCAATGGTCCGGATATCCTTTCCGGGACCAGGGAATAGCAGTTCTCGTTGATCCTGCCGCTCCGGATAAGCCTGATATCATGAACACCCTCGATCTTCGAATATTTGTATTGCGAGGTGCCGCCTGTCCTGAATTCCACGGGAAGCTGGGAAAGAATGGTGTTTGCCAGGTCCCGACTGGACCCTTTTAACAGCCCCCTCTCCCTCTGAATTCCTTCGGAACCAAGGCCGCCACCCCCCATTATCGACCTTGGTGAGCTGACCATCAGCAGAGCGATGATGTACTCCAGATGGTCCTCTTCCGGATCCTTCCATGATCGGGAAACCCTGTCTAGGAACTCATCGACAGGTAGGGTTGGAGGGGGAAGAGGGACCCTCTCTTCCTTGACCGCTCCGACCTCGGCATAGGTGGTGGCATCCCAAACAGGACCCGGGACATCGGCCCTCGTCTCCAAATGGATATCGCGGTACAGACCATCCACTTCCACCTGGACGAAGCTGCCCTCGGCCGGAGAGATCGTCATCTCCGGTGGCAGGACGTATATGCGACCGGAATCCATATCCGTGAATTTGGACTTCATCAGCCTGAACGTCCTTGTCCCCAGATAGGAAACGAAACCAGCATCCTTGAGGGCAGGATCGAAGAGCAGCGATCTCTCGAACCGACAGAACTCGGACCCCCTCACCCTGTCGGAAAGCCTCAGGCCTTTCATCAAGGGGGAAATGCAGGATAAGGTTAGAAGGTTTGTGCTGCGTGGGGACGGTCATTGACCGCTTTACCTGTCCTTCTTCCTCTGCTCCTTCCTCTTCCTTTTGTTCTTTCTCAAATACTCCTTGAAACTGAGCTCGAGGTCCATTGTCTCGCCGTCACGATGGTATTTAAGTGTCGATAATCTCCTCAGGTCGGTATAGGAATCCATGTCGAGCGCTATCTCCGGATGGACCGTGCATAACCTCAGTTCGATCCCGGTCCTTTCCTTGAAGGTCCTTTCGGCCTCGGAGAGGGTCAATCTCCACCTCGATGCTCTGAAGAGAGGGCGTGCCCAGTGCATGGCCAGATATGGTAGCGTGAAAGGGTTGGCGAACATCTTCCTGACCGAATAGAACCTGTTGATGAAACCGCTGTCGACCGATCTGCTCCGGTAGAGGAAGAGATTCCCCATCATCATGTTCACCCTCGTCATCCTTTGACCGAATATCCCCAGGTCGTCCACAAGGGGAATGCCGAACTTGTTGAAGTTGCCTTTTGCGGGTCTGTTCGGACCGACCTTGCCCATATGGTCGAGTCCATGCTCGGAGATGAACACACCCATCTCCTGCCTGGATCCCATGCCAAAGAATATATCCGGTTCCCCTCCACGTTCCGCTGCAGATTCCAGGAAATCCGATATCGAGGCGTTGGATATCATGGGAACGTCACCCCCCACTACCAGAAAATATGCTCCGCTGTAACCTTTCCTGTCAAGCTCCTTCTTGCCCCTCTGTATGTTCTCCCCGAGGGAGCTTCCCTGCTCGACCATCGTCACATTGCAGATCCCATTACCCCTAAGTTCCCGCTCCAGTTGGACCTGTGGACCGACAATGATTATCCGATCAGGATCCACACTTTCGGACCCCAGAAGGGTCTTTACCACCATGTATATTGCCGACCTGCCCTCCTTTGAAAGGTACTCAAGCAGGTCCTTCTTGTTCCTCCTGTAGAAACGGTCCCCGGTCTTTCCGGCAAAGTAAAGGACCCTCTTGAAGAAGTTCAGGTTCTTCTGAGATATCAGGTCCGGATGAAGGAAAAGGAGGGATTTGTTCTCCCCCACTATGTAATCGTCCTGATTTATCTTGGATGAAAATCCGGATTCAAGTTCTTCCCTTGTTGCCAGCCAGTATGACGGGTTCCGGACCCTTAAGAAGAGCCCCTTTCTCTTCCTCCTGCCCATCATCCTCCTGACCTTGGTATTACCTGCAAGGACCACAACTCCAAGCTTCTGGAATCTTGCACTCTCAATAGTGCTGCTCCTATATCCCACCGGATGTGTAATTGTCTTTGCATATATAATAAAGGATGAGCGCCATTGCTCATATGACAGCAAATGACCGTTAATTATTTGTCGAAGCTGTGAGGTTCCATCATGAAAGAGGTCCACATATGGAAGGCAGGCTCTGTGCATATCTGATCATGCTCTTGATGGTGGTCGGACCGCTAACCGGTCCGATGCCGTTCCCCGAGGGAGCCGATGGAACACACACCATCACCGGGGAGGCACCCGTTATGATAGAAGGATCGGAAACAGGTGACCTCCCGGTCAGGACCTCACTGTCCCCGGCTCCCAGGATAGAAGAGCTGGAATATGCCGCGATAGGCCCCTCCGTTTTCGAAGTGGAGCTGAAACCTCTCATCGAATGGAAGACGCAGAAAGGAGTGAAAGCCGTCTTCTTCTCCCTCGAGGATATCAACTCCAGCTACGGTGCCCCTGAAAAGGATAGAGCGGAGACCATCAGGGATTTCCTGGTTGCTCTGAAAGGCAGGAACCAGGGGCTGGAATGGGTGCTCCTTGCCGGGGATGGAGAGATCATACCTCCGAGATACGTGTTCGTGAACGGTTCGGCCGAAGATGGGAGGGACGACCCCGACAACTTCGTTGCCACGGATTACTATTATGCCGGTCTTGACCGGGAGAGAGGGGGGGACTGGGATATAAACCAGAACGGCATCTACGGTGAGGATTACCTGGAGGATGACAAGAAGTTCGAGGAGAAGGACTTCACTGCGGATGTCTATGTGGGCCGTTTTCCAGCCTCCACCCGGGATGAGGTCCGGATGATGGTCTCGAAGCAGATATCGTACGAGATGGACCCTCCCCCCGGGTCCTGGGCCAGCTCTATGCTGCTTTCAGGGTCCCTGATGGATGTCCCCAACGACCCCGTCCAGTATGACGCCTACAAGGATAACGCATACGAGCTTGTCCTGAAGGTCAAGGAGGATCTGCCTTCCACAGTTACCCCGTTCCAACTTGTGGACTACCCGCAGATCGAATACGGTGGCTACAATGTGATGTTCGACTCCCTCAACCGTTCATCCTTTGGCTCATATTATGAGGCAGGTTTTTCCACCGTCCTTATAGCATGCCATGGAGACCCCTTCAACGGCAACTGCACGAACTACAAGGGAGAGGGTGGAGGCCGATGGAGCTATGATAGGGATTACGACGAACACTTCACTTACGGGATGGCGGAGACCATCCGAAATGGCGAACGGCTCCCCCTTGTGTACATTTCAAGCTGCGCATCAACGGATTTCGACGAGATCGACGATACGAACATGGAGAGGTTGCTGCTGAACGAGGACGGAGGAGCGATCTGCCTGATTGGTGCCACCGTGGAAACATATCGCGGTGAGTTCAGACCCGATCCCGGGGACCAGAACTCGACCTACTCCTTCGGCAACTGGTGGCTTGCCCAGGAATATTTCAAGCTTCTTTATCATGGCGTCCCCAGACCTGGAGAGGCCTTGTACAAACAGAAATGGAACTACCAGCTCCATCTGGAATACGACCTGGGGCGCACGATAGATATAGACCAGTTCTCGAAGATATTCAACATTGACAGTCTGGCCTACAACCTGCTCGGAGACCCCGAAGGCCCGATATGGCTGAACGAACCTTCGGATATGATCGTTCAAGTGTCGGATACGTTCGATCATGAGAAGGGGTTCGACGTTACCGTGGTGGACAGCCTCAGCGGAAAACCGCTCCCTGGAACGGAGATAACCGTGACGGATCCTCTCGACCCTGAAGTGTACCTCTCCGTCAGGATCGGATCGAACGGTACAATCCATCTCCTACCAGATATCACCAAGCTTGGAACGCTGAGGGTGGTAGCCACGAAGGAGGGTTATCTCCCATATATCGGCTCGATCGAAGCCACCTCGGGTTGGGACCTGCAGATCGACAATGAGATCGTGCTGGTGCCCGATCCGCCTGTCTACGGGGAACCGTTCAAGGCCGTCTTCACCATCAGGAACAATGGAGATACGACCATCGAACACATATTCCTATACTGGACCTGGTATGCCACCTCCGGCAAATCGCCCATGAACGCGAACTTCGAAGACCTTTCCCCTGGAGATCTCACTTTTCGAACGAATATCACCTGGGGAAACAACGACGATCCCGTTCTCACCGCATGGGTCGAGATATTCCCCCAGAGACTCGAGTCGAACAGCCTGAATAACATGGCAAGCAGGGACCTCAAGGTCAACCATCCACTGGAGATGGACCTTATGGATCGGATAACCCTCGAGGAGGACGAGACGTTCACGGAAAGGTACAAGGGAGAGAGATTGGACCTGATATCAATGAAAAGGATCGTCGATACGGACGGCCCTTCACCGCTTGAGGTATGGGGTGAGGTCGAGTACGGTAACATCACTCTGGAACAGGACCCGGAGGATCGGTCCTTCGAGATCGTTCCGGAGATCGACTGGTCAGGGGGGGCTGCGATCCGCTTCTATGCTACCGACGGTTCGGTGACCAGGAACGATCTGGTGCTCGTGGAGGTTCTTGAAGTACCGGATCCCCCCCGATTCCCCCAGATATCCAAGATAAAGGAGGTAAGAGAGGACGAACCGACCAATTTCACAATGACCCTGTTCGATGTGGACTCAGAGGAGATTGCGTTGAACACCTCGACCAGCTGGGTATATGTGGAGAAGGTCTCGGGCGGTCATAACAGTATCTTCAACATCACGGTCCTTCCCACGGATCGATATCTCGGGGCCAATCTCGTGACCTTCACCGCCACCGACGGGGATACTCCGGAAGTGGAGCTGATAATGACCATAAACGTGACTCAGACCAACGATCCACCGAAAGTGCTTTCCCCCGCCAGGATCAATGCTACAAGAGGCCGCGATCTGGATATCAATCTGCAGATAGAGGACCCTGATGGGGACCTCCACTTCAGTTTCATCGTCGAATGGACCTACGGCAGATACGAATTCGGATTCTCCAATTTCACACTGAAGATACCCGAGGACGCCAGTAAGGGTGAGCACATCGTCATCATAACGGTGGACGACGGGAATTCGGAGAACGGTGTTACCGAATATCAGCTGGTCGTGGACATCAGGGACAGACCCACCGAGGACTTCAGCCTCATCTTTATAATAATGATAGTTTTGATCTTCTCTTTCCTGATAATCTACGGAGTGTTCTTGAGGGTCCAGGAGAGAAGGCAGAAAAGAATATTGGATTCTGTGGGGACGAATGCTCCCCGGGAAGCAAGGGCCCTCTCCGAGAAGGATTTCAAGAACAGACCCGGCAGAAGGGTTAGGACCGATGAAAGCATCCCGGTGCCCCCGGCACCGATCGATGTGGAGGGGGCACTCATCAGGGAGGGGGATCACCCAGTGATGGAGGGCGAAACGAGAGAGAACGACCCAGACATGGAAATGGACCTTGACGAGATACTGTCCGAGATGTTCCCCGATAACCGAGGGTGATAACCCTTAAATAACAAACCTGTATGTAGTCTCGCAACCGAGGACCAGGTATGCCCGTAAAACCTCTTACCGCTCTGAACAAGGCGATATCAAGTCGCGTTATCGTTGAGCTCAGGGCAGGAAGGGAATTCAGAGGAGTGCTGGATGGTTTTGACCTGCACTTGAACCTCGTTCTCAAGAATTCCGAGGAGATAATCGACGGCGAGATCGTTTCCAGGGCCGATTCGATCATAGTCCGGGGCGACAATGTCATCTATATTTCACCATAAAGGAGGCGGCAATAATGTCAAAGGGAACTCCATCCATGGGAAAAAGGAACAAGACCCTGCACATCAGGTGCAGAAGGTGCGGAAGGCACTCCTACCACATCAGGAAGAAGGCCTGCTCATCGTGCGGGTACGGGAATACCTCCAAGGTCAGGGGTTATGCCTGGGCAAAGACGCATTGACGTTTTACGATCGAAATGCGCCAAAACCTGCAGGACCGCTCTGCGGTCATCTTTTCCAGCCGGTACCACCACATCTAACACCGAACAAATGGACAAAAATGTACTCAATGCCTACGTCTCAGTGCCCATCTCATCGATCAGTTCCTTCCGCTTTCGATGAGGGGGAGGAGTTCAAGTATGTGCTCGATGGTCGGAACGTCGATCTCGACCCCTTCCGGCGGCTCTCCCTCTGTATGGTACTGACGGATGTACACTGTCCTCATACCAATGCTCCTCGGACCTGTGATGTCGGCATCATACCGGTCCCCAACGAAGAGCGCCTTGTCCGGTGAGAGGCCCAGACCATCCAGAGCAAGTATAAAGATATCGGGCCATGGTTTGGCGACCCCTATCTCACCTGATATCGTGATGCTCCCGAAATATTTCTTGATGTCGGATCGGTCAAGGAACTGTCGGATCGCCTCACCGTCGCTTGCATTGGAGACCAGTCCCAGTTTCATAGGACCTCCGGAGATACCCTCCATGGATGATAAAGTGCTCAGGACATGCCGGGTATCGTTATCTACCCTGAGACATGAAGTGAATGCGTGGGTATGGGTCGCCTCCAGGGGTTTCGATATGCCCTTTACCTGGAAGCTTTTTGCCGTCAACGAAGCCTCGATCATACCGGAACGTGTCTTCACCGTGGCCTCCCACCTCCGGGAACGCATTCTGGACCTCTCCTCCCGGTTCACCTCCCTGAAGGTCTCCAGAAAATCGGGGAATGGGACCGCATCCTGGATGCCAGGGGTCGAAAAATACCATTTCAGAACGAACTCCATCGAATCTCGGGGAGTAAAGGGTATCAGTGTATTACCGAGATCGAAGAGGACCCCACCCAAACCGGAAAAGGAAGTACTCATGTCGGACCCCTAATCATCTGGCCTTGTTGAAGAAATTTGCCAGATAGGTGAATAGGCCTCCACCTATTATTATCGGCCAGGCAACCTCTGGCTTTCCGAACTGCGCCTCGTATATGCCCCAGATGATGATCAGCATCCCGATGGGAGTTATGAAGTGGTAAGCCCATCTCATGAGGTAGAAGATCCTGGCAGCGGTGGATACCTTTCTCATCACAGGACTTGGAGGCGCTTTCATACCTGTACCTGTCGATGTTCTTGGCGGAGCCCTTCTCGTACCTGTGTTCACCCTCTGCTGCAAGCTATACACCTCCGGTCCTTTAAGGGTCGAATGGATGGCAGACTAAATAAGCTTGTGCTTGCTGGTCGCCCTGACTGGACCTCGGGACTTCACCAGATGGCCCAATCGAATATGAACATCATGCAGAAGAGTATGAGACCCAGAATACCGCCTATCATTCCAACTATGGAATACATCTTGTTGGATCGATCTTCCTCTTTCCCATATTTCGCGAAGCCGAACAGACCAAAGAGCACACCGGCCTGACTCAAGAATGGAGCAATGTAGCACAAAAAGGGAGCCAACAAGAGAACCAACCCGCCGAACCCCAAACCTATTGCCAACCTTGAGATCCATTTGACCTTCTTTCCTGTCCAGTCCATGGGGGCACCTCCATCGCCGATACACTACTTGGGACTATAGGGTGGAAGGGGATTATTTATTAAAAACCCTACCATGGATTCATCTGGAATCAAGGAGCTTTGTGACATCTCTGAAAATAGGACTCTATTGTCTTTGGACATCCTGGAACAGGAAGGATCACATAAACCCCATGGTCCGGGCCATGATCAGCGATGAAGGGTGACAGATCGATAGGCCTCTCTTTTCCCGTGTGGTATATCCTCGTATCTCGAAACTCCGAACCTCGGTCCGGGCAACCACGGAACCTCGTAGATGATATCATGATAGGTCCATCGTTTCGATCCATCGACCAGGTCGATCGGTGGTTTCCGGGTCCTCCTCATCCTGGACCCATAGGATGGCCTTTGCTTCCGTTTTCTATCAAATATCAGTCTCTCGAGACCTCTCCTGTCAACGATATGACTGAAATCATGGTATCTGTTGATATTTCTGAAACCCGGGCATATATCCCAATCCCCATGATAGATGCAATCGGCGCAAATGTTCCTGACACTTCTGAACCTCAAAGACCCGAGGAACTGCACAAAAATGAAGAAAATGATGAACAGCAAGATCCTGAAGATCAGGTGTATTGGTATCGTGAAGATCCAAACCGTTATCCCTCCCAGGGATAGTCCCAACGAGATCTTGATGAAAATGTTCAAAGGTCTTGAAGAACGCAGACCAACATATTTGATGAACTGCAGAGATCCCATCATCATAGAGGCGATGATCAACATGTCCTCATGAATTATCAATTCCGGAAATGAACGGTACCATCCCGTAAGAAGGGAGGATATTATCACAAGGAAAGCGGTCGGATATGCAATGCTGCAACCCAGGCATATCTTCTTCCCGAACACCCGATAAATGTCCTGATCGAAGAAAGAACAATCGGGATGGTGAGAGAGCAGAAATGGGGACAGTCTTCGCACTGTTTTAATAATGTCCTTGTACACAACCGACCATCAATGATATACGATTTAAATCTTTCAGAAAATGGATGATCGAAAAATATTGGAGGGAAAAAACACTTGTGGACCCAAGATTGGGTCCACAAGTTCAGAACAATATACACACATCTCAGGCGGACTGTGAAAAGAACGTCCAATGCTTGAGGGCTTTACCTTCGGTCATCAGTTTGGCCTGCATGTATCCATCGATGCATGCGACTATCGGTACAATAAGTCCGACCCCTATCCCACTTAGTATCAATGTCGCTGCTAGAGCAGCCAATCCTTTCTGCCACTGTCCGATATAGAAATATCCGACACACCCAAGCAAGCACAGGTTCAGGAACAATGTTCCGACCGGACTCTTCTGACCAGTAATCTTTTCATCACCCATATGAACACCTCAACGATCTCCTTCTGTCGAAGAAATGGCCGACATATTATTAAAATATATCTTCAAATCCTTATTGAAAAGGTACAATTCGGACATTCCGAACGAACTCATATCGGAAAACGACCTTTTTCCTCATCATGCCCATGATACACGAAGTTGATATGATCCTCCCGGGGATGGTCGGCCGATCCGGGGTCGCATCTCGATCGTGTGAAGTGTCTCAGGCTCTCTGCCACACCTTGTTGAGATGCTGCTGTGCGAACATGATCCCTATCAGGAAAAGGAAGCACATTACCAGGTTGATGATGGGATCCAGCCTTTCATCCTCGTATATTCCGACCATCTCCTCCATCTCGGATATCTCCGAGAACATCTGGTAAACGATCACGATGTTCAGTATCGGGACGAACATAAGCACCGTTTTCAGGACCGGATTTATATCCTTCTTCGTGAAGGAGGCTATCTCCTTCCAGACCCGGTAGACCCAGATGATGTCGACCACGAAACACAGTCCGAGGACCCACCATGCGATCGGATTCCTTTCCACACCCGGATTTCCATGTTTTACCATCTATGCCACCCCGAACGAAGGTTCATATACTTCATGGGATGGTCATCGATAAACAGTGACGGATATATAACTGTTGCAAGTCTGTTCAGATGTTGAGGTTCAATGGGATGACCGGTAACTCTGGAACGCATGGATATTAATTGAGCCCATGAAGGGGTGGTCATGGCATATAGCGAGTGGCGAGAATTGAAGAAGGGACTCAAATACCTGAAAGCTTCATACCCTTATCTTCTCAGCCACCACCCACTTTGCAGATACTACGATGGAGATGTCCTGCATGTTGGCAAGTGGAGGGTATGCTGGGGGTGTATCGTCACGTATCCTACCATGCTATGTGCGATAGCAGCGATCGTTGTCCTTGGGCTGCATCATGAGCTCTCCTGGTGGCAATTCATGCTGTCAGGGCTTGTTCTCGGGTCCTTCGAGCTTATATCCCTCTGGAGAAAGGGGAGAGGCCTGAGGCATAGGACCATCAAGTTCTTCCTCGGCCTTGGACTGGCCTCCATGACCATTGGAGTGTTCTCTATACCAGTTCACCTGGTTTTTCGAATGCTCATCTTCATCCAGCTCTATATTGTAGCGGGCATGCTCGGTTCCTTCAGGATCGTGAAAATGGAGAAGAAATGCAGAAGGTGCCCCTGGAAAGGCAACTGGTTCAGATGCCCTGGTTTCAGGGAGCTCAACGAGAGGCTAGGGGGGGAAGGACCCCGATCCGGGTCTTGATGGGGGAATTCGATAAGGTATTAATAAGGACATCATTATCTGCAAAGGGATACGGAATGTCAACGGATTACAACTTCATAAGGGTGGTAAGGACCGACGCGCCACAGCTTGTTGTCATGGAAGCGGTTCGGGATGCCATAGGGCCTCTCGGGGGAACATTGACCACCAATGATGAAAAAGGGATCATCAAGCTCGTTGATGGCAAGATCGGCATATTCGGCGACTTCATGTTCGATTGCTCGGCAAGGTTCGTCGTGAAGAGAAAGGAAGAAGGGAAGTACACGATCGACTGCAGTGTCAGGAAGGATCCCAATTCCATCTTCTGGCTGATACTTATCGGTGGCCTTTGCGCAGGCCTCTGGCCGGCATGGTTCCTCAACATATACTATCTGTTCATTGACCTTGGAAAGGAGTACCAGAAGAAGCTCGAGAACGTGGATTCATATCTCTGACACGTATCATTGCACGGGTTCGATAAATTTTTGGAGATGAGACCGTTGACACGTATCAGGAAAGCCAGGCTTCAGGAGGCCGACGAGCTCGTCGAGTTATGGAAGAGGTTCATGGAACAGCAAAGAGGTCTCGGAAGAGCTGACGTGGGGGATATGCTCCCGAGGATGAGGGGAAACGCCCGGGATATCGTAAAGGGATATTTCTCGAGGAGCATAAGATCCAGACATGGCCTGGTTCTGGTTTTAGAGGACTATGGGGTTATCCAGGGGTACATGCTTTCACGGATCCAGAAGAATATACCGGTCTTCAAGGAAGACTATATCGGGTATATCAGCGACCTCTACATAAAGGAAGGCTACCGAGGGGAGGGAGTTAGCACCAAGATGTGGAAGATCACCCTCGATTGGTTTCAAAGTAAAGGTATCTCGGATATCTCGATCCGAGTACTCGCCTACAATGATCTTGCATACAATGTCTACCGAAGCTGGGGGTTCAGGGATTACCTGAAAGAGCTAAGGATTTACTTGGACCATGATCCTTGATCCCACCCTGAACCTATCAGGGCGGGATGGTATCATATCCGCGATCAGATCTATTTTAAGGTCAGGCGTATGCGAGCTTTCTCTGATGATGCGAGAGCTTGACGCACAGGATGATCGGGACGCCCTTGAAGCAGATGTGCTTCGTGACCTCGCCATCGTCCTCCATCTCGAGCTCGACGACATCGATCTCCCGATCCTCCGCTTCCTCCATTATCTCCATGACGGTGATGGGGGACAGCTTGAGTTCGTCGGGATGGACCTTGTCAAGGACCCTTCTCAGTTTCCGAACGAGCTTATCGCTCTTCTTGTTCCTAGTTATCATCCTCGCCATCCTCCTCTATCTCGAGAGCTATTTCGATCGTCCATAGTTCCTCGTTAGCATCCGAAACGAACTCCTCGAGTTCGGGATACTGTTTCAAGAGAGCCGAGAGTTCGGCCCTCATTGTTCCTATGTCCTTTGCTGAACTCATTTTCGTCACCTTTCTCCGGGAAGAAAGCCGCTCCCCATCGCCAGGGGGGCTTTTTCTCAGGTATGAAAATAACATCGGTCGGAGCTATTAAAGGAAGTTTGGTAACCTTTTCTTACAATTATTTAAGTATGCTGGAAAGGTCCGTCTGCGTTTCCGAAATTCGAAATAAATTTTTTTTGAACCATAACTCCACATCACATAAGCACTATGTCTTTTCAACCAAGGCGTTGAACGATCGATCGACATTTTTTCGTAACCCTATAGAAAGATCAAAAGGGTTAAGGGGGAGGGTGTGGGATAGAATTAATTTTTACCCATCCATAACAAATTGTGCTATAGAGAAGTACAAACCTGAGTCTAAGCCTGAGTTTAAGAATTTTTAAAGGAACAAGCAGTGTTTAAGTTAGAGAGAGATGAAATGTGCTACTCAAAACACTTTTTTCACAATCTTGCTTTCTCATACCAGATAACAATAAGCCGAAAGTAGATCGGACTGATGATCACATATCATCAGAGGATGCTGGAATGTTTCCTTTACCGACCAAGGTTCAAATCCCACTGATCGGATATCCTATTTCCGAATATAATCCAATCATAAGCAATAGGATATGGTGGACCGGTCGGGATTTAATGCAGCTCACTTCCTTCGGAACTGAGCGCACTTTGGAATTCCGCGAAAAGGAAACACGGAATTCCAAAGACCAAGGTTCAAATCCCCATGACCGGGCATCCTATTTCCATTTCAACTACAATGAAAAACAATAGGATGGTGGACCGGTCGGGACCTTGGGAATGGAAAATCATCGACGGTGAGCCCATTCCCAAGGGCCAGCCAAATAAGAAGTTATCGATCTATC
>JAFGLL010000092.1 GCA_016928095.1 Thermoplasmatota archaeon | reverse complement strand
CAGAAGGTCGCCCCCGTGAACATCCTCTTCACCCTGAAGAACCTTGCAGTGGCAAGCGGCAAACAGATCCCCGGAGATTTCACGGCCATGCTTCAATCCGCGATGGAGATCGGCCTTATCCAGGAGATCCAACAGGTATCAACAAGGTCCGGCGAGACCAGGACAAGGGAGCAGATGGGACTGTCCCCCTGCTCGAAACCCGTTGACCCGGCCAGCTTCCAGATGACTATAATGACCGTAGCGATGGAGAAGGTATAGGGTGGGCAAGATGGCGAGATATGTGATCTTTCCCGGTTGCATGATGTCCACGGAACAGTACGGTTACGAGGTGTCGCTGAAAACCGTACTTCCGGTCCTGGGGGTCGAGATCGTAGATCTCCAGGGGTTCTCATGCTGCGGTGAGCCGCTCAAGAGCATCAACCAGATGCTGACCTTGACCCTATCCGCCAGGAACATAGCTATCTGCGAGAAGGAAGGTCTCGACATCCTGGTCCCGTGTCCCATGTGCCATCTGGCCCTCTCCGAGACCAAGAGGATACTCGACAGCGACCCGGCAATGAGGGAAAGGGTCGGCTCCAGTCTGGCTAATGAGGGATTGGAATACAGGGGAAGTTCACGGATATTCCACATCATCGACCTTCTCCATGATATCATAGGCCTTGATGCGATCAAAGAGAAGGTCGCAAGACCGCTTTCCGGTCTCAACTTCGCCACTCATTACGGCTGCCATATCATAAGACCCTCGGAGATGGGGCGGCCTGTGGATCCCGAGAACCCCCAGAAGATGGAGAGGATACTGGAGGTCATCGGGGCAAGATCGGACCATTATCCCGAAAAATTGGACTGCTGTGGAGGCCCGGTCCTGCCGGTCCATCCAGAGACCTCGCTCACCAAGACCGGCCAGAAGCTCAAAGCCATTCAGGACCAGGGGTTCTCGGGTATGGCCCTGGCCTGCCCATGGTGTCACAAGATGTATGATTCTAAGCAGAAGAAGGCAGGTGAGATGGTCGGAGCGAAGCTGAACGTTCCCGTCTTGTACCTGACCCAGCTTCTTGGACTCGCATTCGGTATCGAACAGGAGAAACTGGGTCTCGAATTGAACCTCAGCCCGGTCGAAAAGATACTGGTAGGTCAAGAGGGGGTAGGGGTTTGAACCGGGTCGGGGTCTTCGTCTGCCACTGCGGTATCAACATCGCCTCCAAGGTGGATGTGAAGGATGTTTCCGAATACGCTTCGAAGCTCGACGGCGTCGTGGTGTCCAGAGAATACAAGTACATGTGTTCGGACCCGGGTGCGAAGCTTATCAGGGACTCCATCGATGAATTCGCTCTGGACAGTGTAGTGATCGCGAGCTGCTCACCCCGCATGCACGAGCAAACCTTCAGAGGGGTGGCAGAAAAGGGTGGGGTCAATCCTTACAATGTCGAGATCACGAACATACGTGAGCAATGCTCCTGGGCCCATGAGGACCCGGTGGAAGCGACCAGAAAGGCCAAGGCGCTGGTAAAGGCGGCGGTCGCCAAAGCCAGGCTCCTGGAGCCGCTCCAGAAATCGAAGACCCCCGTTATCCCTGAAGCACTTGTCATTGGCGGAGGTATTGCAGGCATGCAGGCCGCCCTTGACCTGGCAGTTGATGGTTTCAAGGTCCATCTTGTGGAGAGGGAACCCATTATAGGGGGGCGGATGGCCCAGCTCGACAAGACCTTCCCGACACTTGACTGCTCCTCGTGCATACTGACCCCCAAGATGATGGAGACCAAGAACCACCAAAACATCAAGCTTCTGACCTATTCCGATGTGGTCTCCGTCGAAGGTAGCGTCGGTAATTACAGGGTCAAGGTGAAGAGGAAACCTCGCTTCGTGGATATCGATAAATGCACGGGATGCGGGGATTGCACCAGAGCCTGCAGGCTGGTGGGGCACGTTCCTGACGATTTCAACCTGGGTCTCAACAAGCGGGGAGCAGCCTACATACCGTTCCCTCAGGCGATCCCTCTCACGGCTACCATAGACCCAGCCTACTGCCTGATGAAGCGTTTCGGTAAATGCGGCGACGGTCCCCTTTGTGTCGAAGCCTGCGGACCCGGCGCCATAGATCTTGACCAGAAGGAGGAGATGATCGATCTGAATGTCGGGGCGATCGTGGTCGCCACGGGATACGACCTCCTCGACCCCGGAAAGATGTTCGAATACGGTTACACGCTCTCACCGGATGTCATAACGACCCTGGAACTCGAGAGGTTGATCAGCTCATCCGGCCCGACCTCGGGCAATGTCCTACTTCCATCCAATGGGGAGAAGCCGGGGTCTGTGACCTTCATCCTTTGCGCCGGGTCCCGTGATGAGACACAGTGCACCTGGTGCTGCAGGATAGGCTGCATGTCGGCCCTAAAGCACGTTTACCTGTTGAGAGAGAAACTCGGTTGCGAGGTCGAGATCAATATATGCTATACCGATATCCGCTCCTTCGGGAAGGGATACGAGGAGTTCTACAGAAAGATCAGGGGCAAGGGGGTGAACTTCTTCCGCGGAAGGCCGTCCGAGGTCCGTGTGGGCCGGGGGGGCATCTGCATGGAGATATTCGATACGACCACGAACAAGCTGTTCGAGGTCAGAACACAGATGGTGGTCCTCGTCCCTGCGCTGGTTCCCAGAGTTGACTCCGAGGAGTTCTCGAGGGTCCTTGGCCTTTCAAGGAGCGGTGATGGCTTCTTCCTTGAAGCTCATCCCAAGCTCAGACCCATGGACACCTTCGTGAACGGCATCTTCCTAGCTGGGTGCTGCCAGGGCCCAAAGGACATCTCGGATTCAGTATCACAGGCAAGCGGGGCCGCATCAAGGGCAGCTGGCATCCTTAGCCAGGATGAGCTAGAGAACGACCCATTGATCGCCTGGGTCGATCCGGAGGTGTGTGCTGGCTGTGGGGTGTGTGTGGAGGTTTGCGCATATTCTGCAAGGAAGCTGAACGATGTGACGGGGATCGCCGAGGTCGATGAAGCGCTATGTGCCGGATGCGGAGCATGCATCTCGGCATGTCCCTCCAACGCATCCACGCACAAGAACTATACCAAACAGCAGCTCATCCGAATGATCGACGAGGTGATCTGAGATGGAGGGAGCGGGCGAGAGCATGCGATCCCCGGTACCCGGGACGGGAAGGACGGGGTCGGTGTTGGTGGTAGGGGGAGGCATCTCCGGTATACAGTCATCCCTGGACCTGGCCGACGCAGGGTTCAAGGTCTATCTGGTCGATAAGGGTCTTTCGATCGGCGGGACAATGCCGAAACTGGACAAGACCTTCCCGACCAATGACTGCTCGATGTGCATACTCGCTCCCAAACTGGTCTATACCGGGAGGCATAAAAACGTCGAGATCATAACGAACGCCGAGGTCAGAGGGGTCGAAGGTGAGGTTGGCAACTTCAAGGTCACTCTGAAGGAACACCCCAGGTTCGTCGACCTCGATATCTGCAATGGCTGCGGGGACTGCGTGGAACATTGCCCTGTGATATTGCCCTCGGAGTTCGATGAGGGTATCGGCAGCCGAAAGGCCATCTACCAGCCGTTTCCCCAGGCAATTCCGAACATCTACGCCATCGATAAATTGGGGGAGAGATCACCCTGCAGGTTGGCCTGCCCGGCAGAACTGAACGCCCATGCTTTCGTCACCCTTGCTTCACAGGAGAGGTTCGCCGAGGCATACCATCTCATAATGCAGAGGGTCCCACTGCCCGGCACTCTTGGCAGGATATGCTACCATCCCTGCGAAACAGAATGCAACAGAAAGGACCAGGGAGGTGCTGTCTCCATCTGCGCCATAAGAAGGGCCATTGCTGACCACATCCATGAATTCCCATCCGAGCTTCAGAGTTACCTGGATGCTAGAAAAGAACACCTGACCGACCGGGAAGACCCGTTCGCTCTCCCTATGAGAGGGAACGGGAGGAAAGTTGCCGTCGTGGGCGCTGGCCCGATGGGGCTCACGGCAGCCCTGGACCTGGGCAAAATGGGATATGAACCTATCATATTCGATGCGTCCGATCGGGCGGGGGGCATGCTCCAATACGGAATTCCTTCCTACAGGCTGCCGAAGGACTACCTCCAGATGGAGGTCTCCCAGCTCCTCGGGGAAGGAGGCATCGAGACAAGATTCGATACCAGACTGGGAAAGGATATCTCCATCTCCTCTCTGACGGATGAAGGCTATGAGGCCATCCTTCTCGGACTTGGAGCACAGAAGAGCAGAGGTCTGGACCTCGAGGGTATGGATTCCAAGGATGTTCTCCTCGGAGTGGACTTCCTTCGAAAGCTCAACCTGGGCGAAATGGAGAAGAACCATTTCAAGAATGACATAGTGATCGTCGTGGGTGGCGGGAACGTCGCCATCGACGTTGCACGCTCCTCGCTGAGACTTGGTGCTGAGGAGGTACATCTTGTCTGCCTGGAAAAGGAAGAGGAGATGCCAGCCCACCGATGGGAGGTCCAGATGGCACTGGAGGAGGGGGTGCAGCTCCATACATGTCTCGGGCCTGGAGGATTGATCCTCGATGAAGGAAGGGTCCGCGGACTTGACTGTATGGAGTGCACTTCCGTTTTCGACAAGGACCGCAGGTTCTCCCCGACATTCAACAGCGAGTGTAAAGCCAGCATCGATGGGACCAAGCTCATCGTGGCCATCGGCCAGGCTCCCGAAGCGGCCTTTCTCGAAAAAGAGGGTATCAGGCTGACCAGGGGTGGATGGATAGACGCTGACCGGGTGACCCTTCAGACATCCATCCCGAACGTGTTTGCGGGAGGGGACATAGTATCAGGCCCGGCTTCGGCCGTGGAAGCCATTGGAGCGGGGCACAGAGCAGCGGGATCGATCGACCGCTTCCTCAATGGCGAGGACCTGAGGGAAGGACGCGATGTCCCTGCTCGGGAGGGAGCGCCTGTCCCCGAACGGACGGACAAGGTGTGGGGGGACAGGACCAGCACTCCGATGCTGCCCGTTCATGAGCGTATCGAGGGTTTCCACGAGGTGGAGCTGACGCTTCCAAAAGAGGCTGCCGTTGCGGAAGCCTTGAGATGTCTCAGCTGCAGCGATTGCTGTGAATGCATGCAGTGCGTGGAGCATTGCCAGAAAAGTGCCATCGACCACTATATGGCCGCCGAGACCCGGACGATCGAGGTGGGAGCAGTCATATTATCCCCCGGTTTCGAGAGCTACAGGCCTCCCTACGGCGACAGCCTGGGTTACGGCCTCTATCCGAACGTTCTTACATCGATCGAGTTCGAAAGGATGCTTTCCGCATCGGGGCCGTACAAGGGCCATGTCAAACGGATATCCGACGGAAAGGAACCGAAGAAGGTAGCATGGCTCCAGTGTGTCGGTTCCCGGGACGAGAGCTGCGACCATCTCTACTGTTCCTCCGTATGCTGCATGTATGCTGTAAAGGAAGCCGTGATCGCAAAGGAGCATGTTCATGGACTTAACACCCATATCTACTTCATGGACATGAGGTCCTTCGGGAAGGATTTCGACAAGTATTACGATCGGGCCGAGAACGAGTACGGGGTGGTCTTCCGGAGGAGCCGTGTTCCGAGGATCGAACAGGACCGGAGGACGAAAGACCTCACTCTCAGATACATAGATGAGAAGGGATCGGTCTGCACGGAAACATATGATATGGTGGTGCTCTCAGTAGGACTGCAGCCTTGCAGTGCCCTTGGCGACCTATCAGAGGCAGTTGATGTGAACCTCAATGAATATGGGTTCATCGAGACCGACCCGTACGATCAGGTGGTCACATCAAGAAAGGGTGTCTATGCATCGGGAGCGGTCACGGAACCAAAGGACATACCGGAGAGCGTCACCCAGGCATCGGCTGCTGCTGCCAGAGCCGCCGGGGATATCTCGGGATCGAGGGGGACCCTTGTCACCGTGAGGGAATATCCCAGGGAGAAGGACGTTCATAACGAGGTTCCGAGGATAGGGGTATTCATCTGCCACTGCGGCATTAACATAGGGGGTGTGATCGATGTCAAGGATGTCGTGGAGTTCGCAAGGACCCAGCCCTATGTGGTATTCGCCGATGATGAGACGTTCACGTGCTCGGCGGATTCTCTGGAGAGGATGAGGGATCGGATCCTGGAGATGGGGCTCAACCGGGTCGTTGTTGCCTCCTGCACCCCCAGAACGCATGAGCCTCTGTTCCAGGACACCCTCAAGGAGGCGGGTCTCAACCCGCATCTCTTCGAGATGGTGAACCTCAGGGACCAGAATTCCTGGGTGCACCGCAACTACCCGGAGATGGCGACCCGGAAGGCAAAGGAAAGCGTCAGAATGGGGATCGCCAAGGTAGCAGAGCTCTACGCTGTCTCCCATCACAAGGTCCCCGTCATCCCGGAAGCACTGGTCATCGGCGGGGGAATAGCCGGGATGTCGTCGGCGATCTCCATGGCGGATCAGGGGTTCAAGGTACATCTGATCGAGAGGTCCGGGGAACTAGGGGGGATGCTCAGGGACATCCATCTGGGCATCAGGAACGAGGACCCTCAGCAGCTCATGATCGACACCATCACGAAGGTGATGGAGCACCCCTTGATCGATGTCCACATTGGTACGGAGCTGCAGGAGATCACGGGTTATGTGGGCAACTTCACCTCCAGGCTCCGAAAGGGCGAGGCCTCCGACATCGTTCAGCACGGCATTGTCGTGGTGGCGACCGGGGCCACTGAATACGAACCTACCGAGTACTTCTACGGTAAGAGCGATCGTGTGGTCAGGCAGAAGGAGTTCGAAAAGGACCTGTCGTCGGACAAGGGTTACATCGGGGACCTGAAAGAGGTGGTTATGATCCAGTGTGTGGGGTCCCGGAACGATGAGCACCCCTACTGCTCGAGGATATGTTGCACGAATGCTCTCAAGAACGCAGTGAAGCTGAAGGAGCGCGATCCGGGAGTGTCCGTCTACGTGCTTTACCGGGACATCCGCTCCTATGGGTTCAAGGAGGACAGGCTCTACAGGAAGGCCAGGGAGCTTGGTGTGGTATTCATCCATTTCGAAAAAGGCCAGGAACCTTCCGTTTCGGTCAAGGGAGGAAAGGTCTCGGTGAAGGTGAGAGAGACCATATTGGGAAGGAATATGGTCTTCCACCCTGACAGACTCGTTCTGAGCACGGGGATGGTCCCGGGTGATAATATGGACCTTTCTCAGAAACTGAAGGTCCCGATGAACGCAGACGGTTTCTATTCGGAAGCTCACATGAAACTCCGGCCTGTTGACTTTTCCGCGGACGGCATCTTCCTCTGCGGCACAGCACATTCACCGAGGTCCATCGAGGAGACCATATTGCAGGCGCAGGCGACGGGAGCACGTGCCGCAACGATCCTTTCCAGGGAATTCCTTGAGACACAGGGGAATGTTGCCAGGGTGATTTCACGCAACTGTGCGGGATGCAAGCTTTGTCTTCAGGTCTGCCCCTATGATGCGATAGATCTCGACGAGGATAGAAAGGTCGTTATCGTGAACGAGATCCTCTGCCAGGGATGCGGAGCATGCGCAGCCGTGTGTCCCAGCGGGACATCCCAGCAGAACTCGTTCACAAAGAAACAGATCTTTGCAATGATAGATGCATGCATGAGATGAGGAGGGAGAAAATGAGCGAAGAATTCGAACCAAGGATCGTCGGTTTCCTGTGCAACTGGTGCACGTATGCCGGTGCCGACCTGGCAGGTACCAGCAGGATACAGTATCCGCCAAATATCAGGGTGATCAGGGTCATGTGCTCGGGAGCGGTGGACTCCGTTTACGTAAATAGAGCGCTACTTGAGGGAGCGGACGGTGTACTGGTGGGGGGCTGCCACCTGGGCGATTGCCATTATCAGAGCGGCAATTACAAGGCCCGGAGAAGAATGGTCCTCCTCAAGAACATACTTCAAACGTTGGGAATGGAACCCGAGAGGGTCTGGGTCAAATGGATCTCGGCCTCGGAAGGCCAGAGGTTCGCCGATACCGTCAAGGAGATGGTCGATGAGCTTAAGAAGCTAGGTCCGAATCCTGCCCGTGAGAGGTGGAACATATAGGGGGGTCGAAGATGAAGCTATATACTTTACCGATCAAGGAGGGGGACGCCCCACGTACGGTCAACGAGATGCTGAGAAGGCTCCTGATCGACAAAAAGGTCGATGCGATCCTGGCGATGACGGAGACCCCCTCCAGGAAGTCGGCCTTCCCGACGATGGTCTCCGATCCGGAAAAGCTGGCAACCAACGTTTTCACCCCTCTTCTTCCGGTTTCCACAGGGACCATGGTCTCAAGGATCACGAAGCTGAGAGGGGTGGACAGACCCCTGGCAGTTGTACTCCGCTCCTGCGAGCTGAGGGCCCTTACAGAGCTCGTGAAACTGAACCAGGCCGATCTTCGGAACATCGTTCTGATAGGTGTGGACTGCCTCGGGACGTTCCCCATGAACACCTATTCGAGCTTCCCGGGCAAGGACACGCCCACTGAAACGCTTCTCAAGGGGGAGAATGCCGAGAAGTATATGAGAAGCGCATGCCTCAACTGCAAGGACCCGACTCCCAAGAACGCTGATATCGTTATAGGCGTCTTCGGCGCCGATCCGGGGAAGGAGCTCTTCATCGGGGCAAGAACGGAAAAGGAGGAGGCGCTCCTGAAGGGACTTGGACTAAAGGATGTCAAGGATGACAAGGGTCGGAAAAAGGCTGTGGATGAGATAAGGAAGATGAAGGATTCAAGAAGAGAGTTGTTCATCAAGGAAAAAAGCGGAATAAAGGGTATGGATAAGCTTTCGGAGTTCTTCGATACATGCGTGAACTGCCACAATTGCATGAAGGCCTGCCCCATATGCTACTGCAAGGAATGCCTCTTCGAATCGGCCGTTTTCGATCTTGAGGCAGGGAAGTACATGGGAAAGGCGGATGCCAAGGGAGCATACAAGACACCGGTCGATTCCATCCTGTTCCATATAACGCGGTTCAACCACATGATCCTCTCCTGCGTCGAATGCGGACTCTGCGAGCAGGCATGTCCAAGCAACATCCCGCTGATGGATATTATAGTCCCCATAGCGGAGAACGCACAGAAGGAATTCGGATACCTTCCCGGAAGGGACCCGAGCGAGCAGATACCCATGATAGTTTACCGAGAGGAAGAGTTCCAGGATGTGGGGGAGTAATGGATGGGGCCCATCGACTCTAAGGACCTCGACCCCAACTTCAAATACGAGGTCGCACGGATGGAAGGTGGGGAGGGTATCCTCAAGTGTTTCGCGTGCGGTTCATGCACGGCAAGATGTCCGGAGCAGGAAGTCAAGGAAGAATGGAACCCTCGGGTCATCATCAGGAAAACCCTCCTTGGCCTCAGAGAGGAGGTCCTCTCATCGGAGTTCGTTTGGATTTGTTCAGCGCATTACCGGTGCCTAGAGAAGTGCCCGCAAGGTGTAAACGTCAAGGGGGTCATGAACCAGATCCGGAACGAGAGGCTGGAAGAAGAGATGATGGAGGATATTTCGGGCGAGACCGCTGAAAAGCAAATGGACCCCTCATTCAAGTACAAACTGGCGGAGGGAGGGTCCGGGAAGGACATCTACAACTGTTTTGCCTGCGGGACATGTACTGCGGGATGTCCGGAGAGGGACCTCGATCCTCTCTATTCCCCCAGAAAAGTGATCAAGAGCGCTCTTCTGGGACGGAAGGACCGGGTGTTCGAGAACCGGTTCGTTGAGATATGCTCCACCCATTACAGATGCCTTGAGCAGTGCCCCCAAGGGGTCCAGATACCAAAGCTGATGTTCGCAATAAGGGAACTCGCCATCAAGGAAGGTTATACCCGGGAGTAGTTCACATGGCAAACCAGAAGAAGACCATCGGTGCCGTCGCGGTCGTTGGAGGAGGAATAGCGGGAGTGCAGTCCTCACTTGACCTCGCAGACATGGGATACAGGGTCTACCTGATCGAGAAGTCACCGGCCATCGGCGGAGTAATGGCCATGCTTGACAAGACCTTCCCCACAAACGACTGCTCCATGTGCATCCTCTCTCCCAAGCTGGTGGACTGCTCGAGGCACCCGAACATCGAGATACTGACCATGGCCGAGGTCAATGGGGTGGAGGGGCAGGCCGGGAACTTCATCGTGAAGGTTCACAGGAAACCGCGTTACGTCAATATCGATAAATGCACATCTTGCGGGGACTGCGAGAAGGTTTGCCCGATCAAACTTCCATCCGAGTTCGAGCAGGGGCTCGTGATGAGAAAGGCCGCATACAAATATTATGCCCAGGCGATCCCCAACGCCTATGTCATTGACAAGGAGGGGGTGCCCGGATACCGTGGCTGCATCGAATGCATGGCATGTGTGAAGGCCTGCAAGCCCGGTGCCATCGAACATGACCAGAAGCCCGAGGATGTCGAGCTTCAGGTCGGTGCCGTCATCCTTGCCATGGGGACGCAGCCTTTCGATCCAGAGGTCAAGAAGGAATTCGGATACGGCAGGTTCAGGAACGTTGTCACATCGCTGGAGTTCGAGAGGATACTCTCCGCGTCCGGACCGTACGAGGGGCATGTGCTCCGACCTTCCGACAAAAAGCAGCCGAAGAGGATCGCCTGGGTCCAGTGCGTCGGATCCAGGGACCGGAACGTCAACCAGGAATACTGCTCGGCCATGTGCTGCATGTACACCGCCAAGGAAGCGGTCATAGCAAAGGAGCATGAACCTTCCATTGAACCCACGATCTTCTTCATCGACGT
>JAFGLL010000091.1 GCA_016928095.1 Thermoplasmatota archaeon | reverse complement strand
GTATCCTCGAAATCCTTTTCCACAACATAGTCAAGGAGCTCTTCGTCTCCTATCGCCATTAAGCTCATTTCATTCCTCCGTTCTATCTGTTCACTTTCGTTCCCCCCCGAACGTTGAGGGGAACATGACCCGACCGGATCCGGGATTATTTAAGGGATGACCCCGCATCTCCAAAACAAACCGGGACCGGGTGCGGGCATCACACTTAGTGTGATGTTCAACCGGAAGTATTCCTGTGGATGACCAAGCTCTCCAATTTCCATATGCCGATCAGGACGATCGCAAGGCCAGCAAGGATAACGATACCCCATATCCAGTGTACATATGACACAACTGTCATTATCAAACCTGCAATGACGACACCCACGAATATAGAGAGGAAGGCCCTCTTCCGGTCCAGCTTGAGCAGGTAGGCTGCGAGGGTGCCGGTCCATGCGCCCGTGACAGGGAACGGAACGGCCACGAACAGTATCAGACCGATCTCGCCCCATACCTGTAACTTCCTCTCACCCTTCCTCCTGGTCGATCCGAACAGCCTGTCGAAGAACACTCTGAATATCTTCCACCTTCGAAGGTATTTTTCCACCCTTCCGAAGAAGAGCATGAGGAAGGGGACCGGGACCATATTACCGAACAGGGAGAGGAGCATAGCAGTTCCCCAATCAAGGTCCAGACCGATGGCGATCGGGAGGGCGAGCCTCAGCTCGATCACGGGTAACATCGCGATGAGGATAATGGAGATCCAATTACCCCACCACGGGAGTCCAAGGGACCTGATCGCATCTCCAAGCCCATCGGCGATAGTCGACATCCGTCACTCCTCGAACAGTCTATCGGTCATCCATTTCGGATCGAACGGGATCAGGTCCTTGTAGTCCTGACCGGTCCCGATGAACAGTATAGGCTTACCGATGGTATATGCTATCGACAGGGCAGCCCCTCCCTTTGCATCGGCATCTATCTTGGTGAGTATGACACCATCCACACCAACCGCCTCATCGAACTTCTGAGCCTGGATCACAGCATCGTTCCCTGCCAGGGAATCCCCAACGAATACCTTGAGATGAGGTTTGGCCACGCGGTTGATCTTCTTCATCTCGTCCATCAGATTGATATTTGTCTGCATCCTGCCTGCGGTGTCAAGGAGCACTACGTCTTTCTTCCTTGCCCTGGCATGCTCGATCGCGTCGAATGCCACCGCTGCCGGATCGGCCCCCGCCCTGTGCTTGATCAACTTCAGCCCGAGCTTCTCCGAGTGTTTCGTCAGCTGCTCTATGGCACCGGCCCTGAAAGTGTCTCCGGCTGCAAGAACGCAGGAGATGTTCATCTTCTTCAGACGATATGCTATCCTTGCGATCGCAGTGGTCTTTCCCGTTCCGTTAACACCCACGAACATGATCACCACTGGCTTCTCGGCCTTTGTCACGAAATCATCGAAATCGAAGGTCTGTGTCCTGAGGACCTTGCTTATGGAATTTTTAAGTGAACCCTCTATCAGCTCTTCGATCTGGGTCTTCCTATCGACCTTGACCCCGCGGAGCTCCTCCTGCAGGTATTCCTTGATCCGCTCCACGACAGGCTGGGCAACATCGGATTCCAGGAGCGCTATCTCCAGTTCGAAAAGGACCTCCTCCAGCTTCTTCTCGGTTATCTTTCTGGCAAAGATGCCGCCCTTATCCTCCAGGATGGGTTTTCCGTCCTTCAGAAGGGAGTCCCCCTTCATACCTGACATCTCAATGGACCCATCAAGGGTCATCCCGCTCTCGGACCCGCTGCCGACCTTTGGTCCCACGTCATGACCGATCTGTTTGCCCTTCTGCTTCTCCAGGGACCTTTTTGCGAACTTGCTCTTGGGTCTGGAGGGCTCCTCCTTCATCTCCTCTTTCCCTGGTCCATCGCTTTCGATCTCTTCCCTGGCCTTCTTCTTGAATATATTGAGCTTTTCCCTGAGGCTCTTGAACATTGGCCTCACCTCTAGAAGGTCTGATCCGGACCCTGCCCCGATCTCATCTGCTGGTCGTACAATCTCTGGGTCGTGGAGGTGATCTCCTGATACTGGGAGATCAGTTGTTGTATGGTCTTCTCCATACCGGAAACGGCTCCCTTTATCCTCTCCTGTCTCTCCTTGACCTGCTCTATGGCCTCCGGTATCTTTCTCTCGAGGAGTACACCGGCTCCCTGGTCCACGATACATCTGTCCATATCCTCTATCCTCGCTTTGACGAACACCTGTCCCCCCATCGGGAGGAGGAACATCCGTGATGAGGGTTCCTTCATGGCCTCAAGCACCTGTATCGTTCTATCGTGGTCAAGTAGCACCGATGCAAGGGAGTCCCTCTGGATGGTCAGTGTCTCGATCTGGCTCTTCAGTTGGTCCATCTGGGCCATTCCCTGCTCCATCCTCCGGTTGATATGTGTATCCTCATTGTCCGTCATCTCGGTCCCTCCGGGCGCATCTATCCAGATAGATATACGCTGACCTTGTAATTCCGAAGCGGGGACCCCTAATTAAACTGTTCCCCGCCTGGTAACATCGATAATAAAATTTCAAATGATCGAACAAAACAAAAAGATGTCGGGTGAAGGCCGTAAGCCTCCTTCTGTTAGCCCCGCAACTTTTAAATGCAGGGTTGGCGACATTTGCCTTCGCACCCTACCTTCCGATCCCAAGGCGGGTCAACTCGGACATTTGGGCTTGCTCCCCGGGAGGTTGGCCGTTTCATCCTGTCAGCATCGACGTCCGGGCCTTGCCCATCATTCCGTTAAATGCTGCGGTGCCGTTTCTGCTCCATTGCCAGCACTCTTGCGCTCCCGGTTTGCACCGGGTCCCGGTGCCTTGAGGAGGGAGGACTTTCCTCAGCGGCCATCTGGG